>JAMWCW010000008.1 GCA_023819145.1 Candidatus Omnitrophota bacterium | reverse complement strand
ATCTAAAGTAAGATATCCCAACCCCACATCAAGCATAAAATCAAGCCTGCGTAATATCTCCTTGAGAAGCTGCTGGGCAATCATTCTCTGTGACGAAGAAAGTTCAAGATCAACAAAAAAATCCCTCGCTTGTATAACCGACATCTTGGTAACATCGGCAATATTTTTATTTTGAATCTTTATTGCTAAACTCTCTGGTTTTAACCTCTTACCTCCACAGGAGACACAAGGCAAAGTACTCATAAAACGACTTATTTCTCCTTTGAGATAATCGCTATCCGTCTTCTCAAAAAGCCTTTCCAAATGAGGAACTATTCCCTCATAAGGTTTACCCCATATCCATTCATCGCATCCATAAAGAATTATTTTCTGTACTTCTTTATCCAATTTCTTAAAAGGTACATCTAAACTAAACCCAAGTCTCTCCGCAAGTTCCCTTAAAATACCTCGATAATATAGTACATATCCTTTACCACCTTTCCTCCAGGGTTCGATCGCTCCCTCTCTTATAGATTTATTCTTATCGGGTATTACTAAATCTGGGTCTATCTCCATCTTAGTTCCTAAACCATTACATTGAGGACAAGCTCCGTAAGGAGAATTGAAAGAAAAAATCCTCGGTTCAATTTCTCCATAACTCACCCCACAATCAACGCAGGCAAAGAGCTCACTGTATAAAATGTCAACTTTGTCCTCTTGGCTAACAATAACCCTTCCTTTACCAAATTTCAAGGCGGTTTCTATAGAATCTGCGAGTCGATTTTTAATTTCTGGAGAAAGGGTAATTCTGTCTACTAAAATGTCTATATAATGAATTTTTTTCTTATCCAGAAATATCCCCTCATCTAAATCATAAATCTTTCCATCAATCCTTACTCTTACAAATCCTTCCTTTCGCAATTCTTTAAACAAACTCTGATATTCTCCTTTTCTCCCTCTAACCTGGGGAGCAAGAATGGCTATTTTTGTTCCCGAGGCAAGAGTATTCACTTGTTCAATAATTTCTTGAGCTGATTGCCGAGAAATCTTTTTCCCGCATTTATAACAAAAAGGAGTCCCAATGCGGGCAAATAAAAGCCGTAAATAATCGTAAATTTCCGTCTGCGTTCCCACTGTAGAGCGGGGGCTTCCTCCCGCACTGCGTTGTTCTATAGATATTGCCGGAGAAAGTCCTTCAATAAAATCTAAATCTGGTTTTTGCATCTGTTCTAGAAACTGTCGGGCATAGGCAGAAAGAGATTCTACATAACGCCGTTGCCCCTCTGCATAAATAGTGTCAAAGGCAAGCGAAGACTTCCCTGAACCACTCAAGCCCGTAATCACGATGAGTTTATTGCGGGGGAGTTCTAAGTGGATATTTTTAAGATTGTGCTGTCTTGCACCGTGAATAATTATGGAATTAGACATCTCCGGATTATCGGGATATTGTGTTATGCCATTTTTAACACAAAAAGGTAATTAAAAGTATTCTCGTCTAATTTAATTCTTAACAAGTTATTCCCCTTAAAGTCTAAAATTTACATCTTGAAACAAATTATTTTGTTCACAGAATTATAAATTATACTATAAAATAACAAAAACTTGCAAGGAAGTAGAGACGACAAAATTAAAAAAGAAAACCCCGACGAAAGCCGGGGTCTCTTTTAAAAATTCATTCCTCAAGGAAGTAAAATTATCTCTTCTTCTTTTTTTTCTTTCCACCTCTGGCCATCTTGGCACGGGAAATATCGCCCTGTTTATCTACAAAGTAGAGATATCCCGGTGCTTTCTTAACCCCAACCTTCGCTACTTTCTCCGCCATCTTTACTCACCTCCTTTCTGGACAAGATTGCTAAATCGTTAAACTGTTATAATGCCAATGTGTCTTATCAATTTAAGTGCCTAATTTAACATTTCCTAATATGTTCTCTAATGTAGCAATTGCAGAAAGAGCAGCTAAATAACTCGTCTTGGGATTATCAGGCATAGGAAAATTCTCTATGCGTGCTGTGAATTTCCCAAAATTTCCTTCAAACTCTATCTCATGAATATTGTATTTATAAAAAGGAGAGGCAACAATTCTTACCAACGTATTTTTAGCCCCTATCCCTGCCAAGGAAAGGAGTGCGGCAATATTTACATTCTGAGGAAACCCTTTTACTGCCTCCTCTGCCGAACCTTCAAAGAGAAGCACCTCGCCATCTATCTTACTAAGGTCTATTTTTTTCTCTATGATATAAGGTGCATCATTAAAACTATGTGGGGGTTTACGGGTAGTTAAAGTTACTTGGGTTATTTTAGCTATACTTCCTGCACGTAATGCATCAATTCCTCCAATGGCTCCCGAGGGAAGATAGATCTTGCGATTATGTTTCTTTGCCTCATCAAATAAAGCAGGATAGTTAATAATGCCTCCGATACTCATGATGAGAATATCGCGACCTTGTTTAATGACCCGAAGGGCAATATCTCTGGATGCCTGAGCAGAAGCACTTTCTATTACTAAATGGCTACGCCAGATAAGTTTATCAAGCGTCAAAGCAACATAAGCCCTTCTTTTCAACTCTTTAGCAAGGCTTGCTGCCTTCATTAAATCAACATCGTAGATACTGGAAAGACACGCTTTGGGATAGAACCTATCTTCAATAGCATGTGCTAATACTTTACCAATCGTTCCGCAACCAACTATACCTATTTTAAGCATAGGATTTAAAATTATTTCCCTACCCTTACCTTTTTAGAAACCTCCAACATTCTCTCTAAAGCAAGTTTTGCTTTCATTCTTATTTCTTCAGGCACATTCACTTCATGAACCATAAATTCTAAAGAATGGGCTACCCAACCCAAAGTAATCAATTTCATATTCGCGCAGACAAGATGCTCAGAAGGAAGATAGAAATTTTTATCGGGATTTTCTTTCTTTAAACGACACACCACTCCTCGTTCTGTCCCGATGATAAAATCCTTTGCAGAGGAATTCTTCACATATTTAAACATCCCTCCGGTGCTCAAAACTTCATCGGCTAAAGCAAGAACTTCGGGACAGCATTCAGGATGAGCAATAAATTGTGCCTGAGGATAATTTTTTTTAGCCTCTATAACCTCTTCTTCGGTTAAACGAATATGGGTAGGACAGAATCCATTCCAGAGGATAATCTCCTTTTCCTTTACATTATCCTGGATATAGGCACCCAAATTCTTATCGGGAACAAAAATTATTTTCTTATGGGGCAATGCCCGCACCACCTCTATGGCATTACTGGAAGTACAACATATATCAGACTCTGCTTTTACACGGGCAGAAGAATTAACGTAACAAACTACCGCCGCATCGGGATGTTGTTGTTTAATCAGTTTTAACTTTTCTGCGGTTATCATATCTGCCATAGGACAGCCGGCTTCTTTTACAGGCAAAAGAACTTTTTTTTCAGGGTTTAAGATAACCGCACTCTCTGCCATAAAATGCACACCACAGAAAACAATCACCTCCGCGTCAACATTAATTACAGAACGCGCCAATTCCAAACTATCTCCAATGTAATCGGCAATGTCCTGGACTTCTTCACGTTGATAATTATGAACAACAATTACTGCCTTGCGTTCCTTCTTAAGTTCAGATATCCTTTGTTTGAGATGCTCGATATATTTTCTTTCATCATCTACCGTGTAAACCATTTTCTATCCTTTTATTTTTACTGGTCTATTCTTATCGTCCACAAATACTTTTCTTATCTTAAATTTCTTTATTTCTTCTTCCTCCACCAAAACATAAGAAATAATAATAATCTTATCTCCTATCTCTGCCCAGCGAGCAGCAGGACCGTTCATGCATATGGTCCCTGAACCGCGTTTACCCTCTATGACATAAGTTTCCACACGCATTCCGTTATTAATATTAAGAATCTGGACTCTTTCTCCCACTAAAATATCTGCTTTCTCAAGTAATTCCTTATCGATGGTAATACTTCCTTCATATTCCAGATTAGCATCAGTTACCACTGCACCGTGGATTTTGGACTTAAACATTATACGCATCATTTCAGTTATTCAGATTAATCGGCCTTAAAGAGTTAATATTGTATTGTCAATCAAGCGAGTCCTGCCAATCCAAACCGCTAAAGCAATCAATATCTTACCTTCTAATTTATTAAGTGGTGTAAGAGTTTTGGCGTCTACTACTTCTATATAGTCTATACGATAAACCTTTTTTTTAGCAAGAACTTTTTTTATCTCTCTTCTTATTTTTTCTGCATTTCTTATACCCTGAGAAACCATCTCTTCTGCTTTCTTCAATGCCTCATAGAGACAAACTGCTCTTTCTCGTTCCTGAGGGCTCAAATAGACATTGCGCGAACTCATTGCCAGTCCGTCCTTTTCTCTGACAATAGGCAAGATTTTAATCTTGATATTCATATTAAGGTCTTCTACCATCTTTTCAATTATCCTTGCCTGCTGAGCATCTTTTTGACCAAAGTAAGCAACATCGGGATTTACAATGTTAAAGAGTTTCATTACTACCGTGGTTACTCCTTTAAAGTGCCCCGGGCGAAAACGACCACAGAGTTTTTTTGTAAGTCGTTCTACTTCTACATAGGTAACATAGTCTTGAGGATACATCTCCTTATCTTGAGGAATAAAGATTATATCCACCCCCACCTCTTTTGCTAATCTCATATCTCTTTTGAAATCGCGAGGATAACGTTTGAAATCCTCTTTTGGACCAAACTGTAGAGGATTAACAAAAATACTTAGTACTACAAAATCATTATCTTTTCTTGCCTGGCGCGCTAAAGAAAGATGCCCATTATGAAGGTATCCCATCGTTGGGACAAAACCAATAGTTTTTCCTTTTTGTTTTAAATCTTTAACCAAATTTTGCATCCTTTTAATTTTTCTTACTATCTTCATAATTTTTCAAGAGAGTTTTTATTGTTCTCTTCATTACCGGATGTCTCAAAAAAGGAGAAATCTCACTCAATGGTTTAAGCACAAAGATACGTTTTGCAACTTCTGGATGAGGAATGATTAATCTTCTATTATTCAAAATTAAGCGATTATAAAAAAGAATGTCCAAATCTATGGGCCTTGGTCCCCATCTTACAGAACTCTTTCTTCCCAATAGAGATTCAATCTCTTTCAATCGTTCCAAAAGTTCAAAAGGCGAGTATTCGGTTTTAATTTTCCAAATACCATTAAGAAATTTTCTCTGTGGAGGTCCAAGGGGCTCAGTTTCATAAATACGCGACCTTCTTAAGAATCTAATTTTTTTATCTTGTTTTAAGAACACAATTGCTTTATTTATATTCCTCAGACGATTACCCTGATTTGAACCTACACCGATATAGCAAACCTTCATTTCTCTGAATAAGGTAAGGTGCAAATCAATCTATTACAATACCTTCTTTATTCTCTCTATCGCCTCGCTAATTCTCTCTACAGAATTAGTTAAACTAAATCTGACAAAACCCTCCCCTGCTTTCCCAAAACCTACTCCCGGGGTTACTACTACATTTGCCTCTTCTAAAATAAGCTTGGCAAATTTTATAGAGGAATAATGAGGCTTAGGTAAAGGAGCCCAGATATAAAAAGTAGCTAAAGGTTTTTTTATTTCCCAGCCAATTTTCCTTAAGCCTTCTATCAAACAATCCCGTCTTGTTCTGTAAATTGCATTCATCTGCTCTATATGCGACTGGTCGCCTTCCAAAGCCGATATCCCTGCAATTTGAATTGCTTGGAATATTCCCGAATCAATGTTTGTCTTTACTTTACCCAGCGCACCAACCGCTTCCCTATTTCCACAAACCCATCCAATGCGCCAACCTGTCATATTATAGGTTTTAGAAAGTGAATGGAATTCAATCCCTACCTCTTTTGCTCCAGGAAATTCAAGGAAGCTGGGGGCACGATAGGTATCAAAGCTTATCTCGGAATAAGCCGCATCATGACAGATAAGGATTTTGTTTCTCTGTGCAAAGCGAATTACATCTTTATAGAACTCTTCTGGGCATATACTTGCGGTGGGATTATTAGGATAATTTAAGAAAAATATGCGCGCTTTTTTAAGAATAGAACTACTGATTTTTTTAAAATCCGGTAAAAAATTATTCTTGGGACGAAGAGGCAAAAGATAGGGTTTACCGCCAGCGAGGATAGCCCCGCTTTTGTAAGGGGGATAACAAGGATCGGGAATTAAGGCAATCTCTTGAGGATCGATAAAAGCAAGGGGTAAATGTGCAATCCCTTCTTTGGAGCCAATAAGAGGATAAATTTCATGGTGAGGGTCAAGTTCTACATTAAATCTCTTCTTGTACCATCTACTAACTGCTGTTCTAAATTCTAATAATCCTTGGTCAAGAGCGTAACGATGGTTGGCTGGAACGTGTGCAGCCCGGCAAAGACTGTCCACAATATGAGCAGGTGTAGGTTGGTCGGGGTCTCCTATTCCTAAATCAATAAGGTCTATGCCTTTCTCACGCATACTCCTTTTTATGCGGTCTATTTCAGCAAAGAGATAAGGAGGTAGTTGCTTAAGACGTTTGGTTATTTTCATCATTTTACCACCTGCATATCAAAAAGTCCGGGCCTCTGTTTCACCACAAACTTTGCTGCTACCAGAGCGCCTTTAGCAAAAATATCGCGTGTCTTAGCAGAATGAAACAATTCTATCGTATCAAAAGGGCTATCAAAAATAACACGATGGTCTCCCACAATTTCTCCTTCACGAATGGATTTTATATCGGTAACTTCTTTTCCTGTATGTTTCTTAATAATCTCCGCTAACACTTTTGCGGTACCAGAAGGGGCATCTTTCTTATGAATGTGATGTGCTTCAATTATTTTTACCTTATATTCGGAAGTAAGCGTGCTCGCAGCTTCACGTGTCAAACGAAAAAGGAGATTTACACCTACCGACATATTAGGAGAAGAAACAATAGGAATATAACGTGAGGCATCTTTTATTTTTAACTTCTCTTCTTCATTCAATCCCGTGGTTCCAATCACCATTGCTTTATTATATTTAACGGCGATGTTCAGATGCTCTATGGTAGCAGAAGGATTAGTAAACTCAACAAGACAGTCTGTATTTTTAATTTCTTCGGGATTGTCGCTGATTTTAAACCCCTGGACAACATCCCCTATCTTCGGATGCCCCTTCGCTTCTAAAGCAACTACTAATTGAAACTCTTTATCTTTACTTGCCAGTTCGATAATCTTCGTCCCCATTTTCCCACACGCACCACTTACTGCCAGTCTAATCATTTATCCCTCCATAAGTTTATTTAAGTAAACCGTACTCCTTAAGAGCATTCTTTAATTTTCCCAGGTTTTCCACGCTCATCGGACATAAGGGAAGACGTATATCCGCTTTACACATACCTAAAAGTCCCATTGCAGTTTTTACGGGTATCGGATTTGTCTCGATAAACATCGCCTTTATCAAAGGAAGTAATTTATAATGCATATCTCTTGCCTCTTCTATATCCCCTTTATCAAATGAAGAAATCATCTTCTTAACCTCCCGTGGAACAATATTGGCAACTACTGAAATAACCCCTACTCCTCCAATAGCAAGAATAGGTAAAGTAAGGCTATCGTCTCCAGAAATAAGTAAAAAATTAGGAGGACAAAGAGATTTAATCCGCGACATCTGGTCAAGTGAACCGGAGGCTTCTTTCACTCCGATGATATTCCTACAATCATGAGCAAGTTTTGCCATCGTTTCCGGTTCAATATTCACACCTGTTCGAGAGGCAATGTTATAAAGAATGATAGGAATATCTACCGCTTCTGCAATCGCCTTAAAATGTTCATAGAGTCCTCTCTGAGTGGGACGGTTATAATAAGGAGAAACCTGTAAAGAAGCATCGGCTCCTGCCTTTTTAGCATGTTTGGTAAGCATGATGGCTTCGGTGGTAGAATTGGAACCTGTCCCCGCAATTACGGGTATCCTTCCTCCTACATTCTCTATAGTAAGTTCTATGACCCTTTCGTGTTCCTCAAAAGAAAGTGTAGCAGATTCTCCCGTTGTCCCGCAAGGCACTATGCCATCGGTTCCTTCTTTAACATGAAAATTTAATAATTTCTTAAAACTTTTTTCATCAACCTTCTCCTCTTTAAATGGCGTAACAATTGCTACAATCGAGCCTTTAAACTTATTCTTATCCATAATACACCCCCTTAAAAACTATTTTTGCATTGCCTTCTAACCAAACATTCTTGAAATTATCATCTTTTCTTTCAAAAAAAACTTTTAATATTTCTCCACCTTGGGTAAGTACTTTTATTTCACAATTTTTCTCCATTCTTGATTTTTTTAATTTTAAATTTGAAATTATTGCCGAAGCCACAGCTCCGGTTCCACAGGCAAGTGTCTCGTCTTCCACTCCCCTCTCATAAGTACGTAACAAAATATTCCTCCTATCCTTTACCTCCACAAAATCAACGTTGGTCCCTTGCGGCAAAAACCGCGGATGAAAACGAATAATCTTCCCCAATCCTTTGACATTGGTGTTTTTCAAGTCATTTACAAATAGAATAGCATGAGGAACTCCCGTGTTGATATAATGAACTATATATTTCTCTCCACCGATATAGAGGCTTATATCCATCTTTAAATCCTTAGGCTCAATCATTTTTATCTTCACTTTATCTCCCTCAACAGTTGCCTCTAAGATTCCTGCTTCAGTCTCTATTCTGAAATTTTTTGATTTTTCTCTACTAATTTTTGTGGCATAATTTTTTATTTTTGATTTTGCAAAAAGGGCAACACAACGCAATCCATTTCCACACATCTCTGCCTCTGAACCATCGGGATTAAAAATACGCATCTTAAAATCGGCAACAGTTGATTTATCTACTATCAAAATTCCATCTGCGCCCACACCGAATTTTCTCTCACAGATTTTCTTTGCCAAATCGCTATAGTTTGCTAATTGTTGCTTTTTTCTCTTTCCTTCAATGAGCACAAAATCATTACCCGATGCCACCATCTTTACAAAATCAACTTTATCCATAGAAGTTAGCGTTTTTAGTTTTTGTTTTTAGTTTTTAGTTTTGAGCTTTGAGCTTTGAGCTTATGCATAACTATTTCATTCCCAATCAGGTCTTGATAGGTTTCTCTTTTTCTAATAAGATACGCCTTATCTTCCTTAACTAAGACTTCTGCAGGCCTTGGTCGGGAGTTATAATTACTTGCCATACTAAACCCATAAGCACCGGTTCCCATTATTGCTAAATAATCCCCTCCTTTTAGAGGAGGCAATTCTCTGTCTTTGGCAAAGAAATCTCCACTTTCACAAATCGGACCCACAACATCATATTTACTGGTAGTTGGGGCGCTGGTGTTCTGGCACAGTGGTATTATCTCATGATAAGCACCGTATAGCGCTGGACGTATTAAATCATTCATCCCTCCATCAACAATAATAAATTTTTTTAAGGGAGTATTCTTAATATATAAAACCTTAACCACCAGTATTCCACTTGGCCCAGCGATAAATCTGCCTGGTTCAAGAATAATTTTTAATCCTGTTTTTCTCAAAATAGGTAACACCTGCAAAGCAAACTCTTCCGCCGTCTGGGGCTTTTCTTTGTGATAAACAATACCTAATCCACCCCCGATATTGAGGTATTCCAAATCTTCATTCTCTGTTTTTATTTGGTTATAAAAATCAACCAACTTTTTAATTGCTGAAACAAAAGGTGAACTTTCGGTAATCTGAGAACCAATATGGATATGTAACCCTTTTATCCTTACCCAAGGATATTTTGCCTTATTTTTTAAAATTTCCTCTGCGGTCTTAAAATCTAAACCAAATTTATTGGTTAGTTTCCCTGTAGTAATGAATTTATGAGTCTTTGGTTCCACATCGGGATTAATACGAATAGCCACACCAGCTTTCTTCTTTATTTTTTTAGCAATATCATTTATATTTTCTAACTCTGGGGGCGACTCTATATTAAAGAACAAAATCCCTTTCTTAATTGCTTCTTCAATTTCTCTATCGGTTTTCCCCACGGAAGCATAAACAATTCTTTGCGGAGGGCATTTTACTTTTAAGGCACGGAAAAGCTCTCCCCCGGAAACAATGTCTAATCCTGCTCCTTTATCGACGAGGATTTTAAGTATAGAAAGATTGGAATTGGCTTTCACAGAATAGCAAATAAGTGGTTTTTTCTCTTGAAAGGCATGCTTTAATTTTAGATAGTGATCAATAAGGGTGTTATAGCTATAGACATAGAGGGGCGTTCCGAAATGCTTTGCTAAAACCTCTACCTTAACTTCCTCACAATAGAAACTGTCCTTCACATATCTAAATTCATGCATCTATCTCAATCTCTTCTCCCAGTCTCTAATCTGAACTTTTATGCTCGCGGGGCTTGAGCCTCCATAGGACCTTATGCGTCTAACTGATTTTAAGGGGTGAAGTAGTTCGGAAATCAAATTTCTATTTAATTGAGGTATTATCTTCTTAAGTTCTTTTTCCGACATTTCTTTTAGAGGCTTTTTCTTCTCTATGGACTCAAGGATCAATCTTCCTGTTGCATCATGTGCTTCCTGCCAGGAGTATCCCTTAGTCACTAAGAACTCCGCAATGTCTGAAGCAAAAATGAATTCATTCATAGATGCTTTTTTTAATTTTTCTATCTTTACTTTTATCCCATAGAGAACTTTCTCTAAAATATAAATTGAACTTTTTACGATATCAACCGAATCAAAAAAAGGAGGCTTATCTAACTGCATATCTCGATTGTAAGTCAAAGGAAGCCCCTTCATCATTACCAAAACCGAAACCAGGTTGCCATAAACTCGCCCACTATAACCTCGAATAAGCTCTAAGGGGTCGGGATTTTTCTTGTGTGGTAACATGCTCGAACCCGTATAGTGACGGTCATCTCCCTCAACGAAACCAAATTCATCACTTGAGAAAAGAATAAAATCTTCCGCAATTCGCGAAAGATGCATCATTAAAATAGCCAAACAGGAAAGTACCTCAATGACAAAATCTCGGTCACTCACGCTATCGATACTATTTTCTGAAACACGAGAAAAACCCAATCTTTTTGCTACATAAAATCTATCGATAGAAAAACTAACCCCTCTTCCTGCACCACTGCCTAAGGGCATTACATCTACCCTCTTCAACGCATCGTAAAGCCTCTCTTTATCTCGTTCTAACATCTGAAGATAAGCAAGCAACTGCTGTGAGAATAAGATACACTGGGCGTTCTTAAGATGAGTATAGGAAGGGATGGTAACTTTATCACTAAACTTCTTTACTCCTTTCAAAAAACAGGTCTGTAAATTCTTAATTCCCTTAACAATTTCCTTAATTTCTTCTTTACAACAAAGGCGCAAATCTAAAACAACCTGGTCATTACGCGACCTCCCAATATGCAGTTTGTCTGCAATTTTCCCTATCTCTCTACGTAACAAGTTAACTACCGCAGTATGGATATCTTCATGTTTATCTAAGTTAAATAATGTTAATTTATTCTTTAAACTCTTTAAACCTTTTATTAAAAGCGCTTTTTCTTTCTGAGAAATAACCTTACACTTTCCCAACATCTCGGCATGGGCAATGCTTCCTTCTATATCATAAATAGCCAAACGTTTATCGAAAGCGATGCTCTTAGTAAAATCAAAAACATCTCTATCTAAATCTTTCTTAAACCTCCCCCCCCATAATTTATTATTAGTCATATTTACCTCTTCTTTTGCCTGATTTTTTGATATTAAATTCGCTGATTAATGTATGGCGTAGCCCAAATCTTAATAAAACCTTCGGCTAACTTTTGGTCAAATTGACTTTTGCTACTATAAGTAGCAATTTCTTTCTTGTATAAAGAATAAGAAGATTTCCTTCCTACAGGAATGCAATTTCCTTTAAAAAGTTTCAAACGCACGCATCCCGTAATGGTCTCTTGAATCTTCTCCAGAAAACTATCTAAAGCAGACCTGAGAGGAGTAAACCACAGCCCATAATAAATTAACTCTGCATATTTAGCAGAAATAATCGGTTTAAAATGGAGAGTCTCACGGTCAAGATTCATCGCCTCTAACTCCCGGTGCGCAGTATAGAGTATTGAAGCGGCGGGGGCTTCATAAATCTCTCTGCTCTTTATTCCTATAAGACGATTTTCTACCAAATCTGTGCGTCCTATTCCATGCTCTCCACCTAATCTATTCAACTCCCTTACTAAATCTAAAGCTCCCCCACGCTCTCCTTTTATTCCGGTAGGCACTCCTTTTTCAAAATAAATCTCCAGATACAAAGGTTTATCCGGCGTAGCAGAAATAGGACTGGTTATCTGATAAGCATCTTCTGGGGGTTCAACCCGGGGATCTTCCAAGGCTCCACATTCAATACTCACTCCCCAAAGGTTATGGTCTATAGAATAAGGGCTTTTCTTAGTAACATCGATGGGTATAGCATTTTTTTTCGCATAGGCAATTTCTTCTTCCCTTGATTTCAAATCCCAGACTCGCAAAGGAGCAATGATTTTTAATTCCGGTGCCAGGATAGAGACCGAAACCTCAAAGCGAACCTGGTCATTTCCCTTACCTGTGCAACCATGAGCAATAAACTCCGCTTTTTCCTTTTTGGCTATCCCTACTAAGTACTTAGCAATTAAAGGCCTACTTAAAGCAGTAGACAACAAATATTTTCCTTCATAAACTGCCCCAGCTTTAAGCGCCCGCCAACAATACTCTTCTAAGAATTCTCTTCTCAAATCTTTGACATAAATATTATCTGCACCTATCTTCTTTGCTCTTTCCGATAGCTTTTTAAATTCTGCCTGCTGTCCTATATCCGCCAAAAAAGCAATTACTTTAAAACCTTTTTTCTTCAACCAGTGAAGGGCAACCGATGTATCCAAACCTCCGGAATAAGCCAAGATTATCTTTTTCATAATCTACCCTCTTTTCTCAACTTAAGAGTTTAATTAAAATCGCCTTCTGCACATGCAACCTATTTTCTGCCTGTTCAAAAACAAGGGAATTCTTTCCCTCGATAACTTCATCGGTAATCTCTTCTCCTCGGTGACAAGGAAGACAGTGTAAAATATAAGGCATATTACCTGCCTCAGAAAAAAGTTTTCTATTCAGCTGAAACCCCTTAAAGTCTCTCAGTCGTTTTCTCTTCTCTTTCTCCTGCCCCATGCTTACCCACACATCCGTGTAAAGAAATTCACATTCCTTTACCACAGTATAAGGAGAAGTACTCATTCTAATCTCAGCACCGCTTTTTTTCGCCAACATCTTCGCTTCTCTAAAAATAATTTCTTTGGGTTCATAACCTTTAGGTGTGGCAATATAAAGGTCTATTCCTAACTTACTACAACCGTAAAGAAGAGAATGAAGAACATTGTTGCCATCCCCAATAAAGCCAAGTTTAACTTTTCTCACCTTGCCTTTTTTTTCCCTAATCGTAAATATATCCGCCAATGCCTGGCAAGGATGAAGCAAATCAGACAAACCATTAATCACCGGAATGCTCGCATACCTTGCCATTTCTAACACATTCTCATGAGAAAAAGTGCGTATAACAATTCCGTCAACATATCTACTGAGAGTTCGGGCAATATCTTTAATCGGCTCCCTCACTCCTAATTTTACTTGTTCTGGTCCCAAATAGAGGGCATTGCCTCCTAACTGATACATCCCCACCATAAAGGAAACGTGGGTTCGCGTAGAAGGTTTCTCAAAAATTAAAGCAAGCGTTTTCCCTTCCAAGGAAGAGAAAAATCCTAGGGGATCTTTTTTTAATTTCTCAGTAAGAGAAAAAATCTCTTCTATCTCCTTTACTGACCAATCTCTTATACAAATGAAATCTCTTTTCATTACATTAAATTAGTAGGGTAAGGTATTTTGGTGTTCTTTAAGCACATCCTCTAAGATACCAACTGCTTTGTCAATATCTTTTTTACTCACATTTATTGCTGGCATAATCCGCAAAATACGCTCCTGGGTGCAATTTATCAAAAGTCCACGTTTTCTACATTGATCTACTACCGTTTTACCCGAAATATCTAATTCCAACGCCAACATTAATCCCATTCCCCGCACCTCACGCACAAAACTAAATTTTTCTTTAAAAACAGAAAGTTTTTCTTTAAGGTAATTTCCCAACCTTCTACAATTATTTAACAATCTATCTTTCTGAATCGTTTCAATAACTGTTAAAGCTGCTTTGCATACGAGTGGGCTTCCTCCAAAAGTAGAAGCATGCATTCCGGGTCTGAAACACTCCGCAACCCCTGACCTTGCCACCATTGCTCCAATCGGCAAACCTCCTCCTAAAGCTTTTGCCAAAGTCATGATATCAGGAATTATTCCATAGTTTTGAAAACAAAAAAATTCCCCTGTCCTTCCCATCCCTGTCTGAACTTCATCTACAATTAAAAGAACATCTTTTTCTTTACATAAGCGGTATAGTTCATTAACAAATTCAAAATCCGCTACTTTTATACCACCTTCGCCTTGAATCAATTCTAAAATAACTGCGATTGTCCTCTCACTCAATGCATTTCTCACTGCTTTAATATTATTATAAGGAACATGAATAAAACCAGAAGGCAAGGGTTCAAATCCTTCTTGATACTTTTTCTGTCCTGTAGCAGCAATAGCCGCAATGGTCCTTCCATGAAAAGAATTTTCAAAAGCGATGATTTCAAAACGTTTACCCTGTCCGTAAATTCTTGCCAATTTAAAAGCAGCCTCGTTTGCCTCTGCACCAGAATTACAAAAGAAGATTTTACCGGGGAAGGACAAATCGATTATCTTTTTTGCCAAACGTGCCTGAAGATGATGATAGTAATTGTTAGAAACATGAATTAGCTTCTTTGCTTGCTCTTTTATGGCAGAGGTAATCTTGGGATGGACATGTCCTAAACCACTCACTCCCCATCCTGGGAAAAAGTCAAGATATTCTCTCTGTTCTAAATCCCAAACCCGCGAACCTTTCCCTTTGGCTAAAGAAATTGGCATGCGGGTGTAGGTATTCATCACGTAATCTTCATATAACTTTATAACTTCTTCTGTCTTCATAACCATTTGCAATTTACTTTACAATTTCTGTCCCTATACCCTGGTCAGTAAAAATCTCCAGCAGTACAACATGATTTATTCTTCCATCAATAATATGTGTCTTCTTGACCCCTCCTTGCAGAGCATTTATACACGCTTTAACCTTAGGAATCATTCCTGTCTGTATTACTTTACGCTCAATTAACTCCAGAGATTCTTTCTGGGTAAGTGTTGAAATCAAAGAACTCTCATCTTCTGGATTGCGCAAAATCCCCCTTGTATCAGTAAGGAGAATAAATTTTTCTGCCTTAAGACTAACCGCGATAGCCGAAGCAGCATCATCTGCATTTACATTATAGGTAAGTCTATCCTTTCCCCGTCCTAAAGGAATAACTATAGGAATTGCTTTCTCTTTCAAAACTGCCTTTATCGGTTCAGAATTTACCTCTGTAATTTCACCTACAAATCCCAAATCAATCTCATCTTCTATCTTTTTAACTCTGATTATATCGTCCTTTTTCCCATCCAACCCTTTAGCTTCTACTCCTAAAAGTTTCACCATTTTTATCAGTTTCTGATTTATGTCGGTAAGGGTCTCTTCCACTATTTTTATCATTGCTTCATCGGTTACTCTCCTGCCCTCAACAAACTTTACCATTTTACCTAACTGTGCTGCTTTCTGGGTAATCGAAGGTCCACCCCCATGCACAAGCACAGGTTTGATACCTACAAAATATAAAAAATTTAGGTCTTCTAAAAGACGCCTCTGGGCATTCTCATTAAGAATTATTTTACCGCCGTATTTAATTACAAAAATTTTGTTACGGAAAGCCCTAATATAAGGCATTGCCTCAATCAAAACATCCGCTTTTTTAATTACTTCTTCCATTATAGGCTATTCGTATCCTGCGTTTATGCGTACATAATCCTCTGACAAATCGATTGTCCAGAGAGAATATTCTCCTTTACCCAGATTTAAATCTATTTCTACTTTTATTTCTCTCTTTTCTAAAATCTTCTTAAAATGCTGGAAATCTTTTCCTACAGGCTTACCGCATCTGAAAACAAATTGCCCTCCTAAACTAATATCTAACTTTTCCGGATTGAGTCTAGCCTCTGACGCTCCACAAGCAGAAATAATCCTTCCCCAGTTAGGGTTCTGACCATACATCGCAGTCTTAAACAAAGGAGAATTTGCGATGGTTCGGGATACTCTCTCCGCCTCAAATCTGTTCTTTGCTCCTTTAACTTTTATAGAAATAAATTTAGTCGCTCCTTCACCATCTAAAACAATTTGACGCGCTAAATACTCACATCCAAAACGTAATCCTTCTGAGAAAACAAGAAAATCACTCTCTTCTAAATTATCTATCCTTCTATTTCCCGCCAAGCCATTGGCCATAATAATCACGCTATCGTTGGTACTCATCTCTCCATCGATGCTAATGCGATTAAATGAATTATCTACGGCCTCTTTAAGCGCCTTCTTTAACAGTTTGGAGTTTATACTCAAATCTGTGGTTATAAAACAGAGCATAGTTGCCAAACGAGGGTTAATCATCCCCGCTCCCTTTGCCATGGCTCCAATCCTTATCTTCTTACCCTTTATTTTCAATTCCAAAGCTATATCTTTGGGTTTTTTATCGGTGGTCATTATGGCTCGACTTGCCAAGCGGTATCTATCTTTCCTTTTAGTATTTATCAAAAGAGGAATCGCTCTTTCTATCTTCTCTACGGGTAATCTCTTACCAATAATTCCTGTAGAAGCCATCAACACAAGAAATGAATTAATACCCAAAACTTTTGCTACTTTATCTGTTACCCTCTCTGCATCCGATAAACCCTTCTCTCCTACTGCACAATTAGCATTTCCGCTATTAACAATAATTGCCTGAGCTCGCCCATACCTATTCAGCCGTGTTCTATCCAGAACTACATGGTTTGCGGGGAAATGTGAAGAGGTAAATAATCCCACTGCCAAAGCGGGTTGTTGGGAGTAAATAAGCGCTAAATCTAATGCATTTCCCTTTTTTATACCACAAGAAATACCGCTTGCTTCAAAACCATGGGGGGCAGTAATCCCCCCTCTAATTATCTTCATGCTTTTAGTTTAGCAACTTATTTAAGCCCGACGGTTTCTTCCCATCCCATAATAATATTTAAATTCTGTACCGCCTGTCCACTGGCTCCTTTACCTAAATTGTCAATAGCAGATATCACAATGGCCAAATCACTCTCTTGATCTACGCTAATACCAATATCACAATAATTACTGAATTGCACTGATTTCAATTGTGGTAAATTACCCTCTTTCAAAACACGCACAAAGGGTTCATTTTTATAAAAACTATTGTAAAATTCAAGGAGATCTTTCGTAGAAAATTTTTTATTCAATTTTATATAAATACAACTCAGAATGCCTCGACTTAATGGTAAAAGATGGGGGACAAATATAGTTTTTATATCTTTATTTCCTATCAAAGAAAGTTCCTGTTCAATTTCCGGGATATGTTGATGAGCATTTATTTTATAGACACGAATTGTTTCATTAACTTCATTAAAAAGTAAATCAGTTTTTAATGTCCTCCCTGCCCCGGTTGCTCCCGATTTTGTATCTACAATAATCGTATTCTCTTTTAAAAAACTATTCTTTACCAAAGGTAAGCTTCCTAAAATCACTCCTGTAGGATAACATCCGGGATTAGCTATAAGTTTATTTTTCTTAATCTCTTCTCGATAAACCTCAGGCAAACCATAGACTGCATCTTCTAAAAATTTCTTATTGCTATGTTCAAAGTTATACCATTTTTTATAGAGCTTTTCATCCTTAAGACGAAAATCTGCACTTAAATCAATTACTATTTTATCCCTTTTCCTTAATTCGGGAACGATGGTATGGGCATAACCATGGGGAGTCGCAAGAAATACTACCTCTGATTTTTTAGCCAACTTTTCTATATCCAGTTCCTCACAAATAAGACTAATTTTCTTTTTAAATTGAGGAAAGATCTCAATTATATCCGTAGGTTTATCTATTTTTGCGGATAAATAATTTATCTCTACTTGAGGATGATTAAGTAAGATGCGGATTAATTCCTCTCCCGCATAACCCGTTGCTCCCACAACCCCAACTTTAACCTTATCCATTTCTCACCTTAAAATTAAAATAAGATAGGAAAATTCTATGCTAAAAATTTAAAATAGTCAAGAAATTTTTCGTCGGAGGCTTAGTTTATTATATATTGCTTTAGATTTTTTGAATATCAGAAGTATTTTTACCTAACGCTTCGTCCACTGGAATCTCTTTCTCGCACCTTTCTGCCCATATTTTTTACGTTCTTTTTCTCTGGGATCGCGAGTTAAGAGACCGCGTCTTTTCAGAAGAGGTCTAAAAGTAGGATTAATGAGGGTAAGGGCACGGGAGATACCTAAACGTAGAGCATCCGCTTGACCAGTCAAACCACCTCCTTCCAATTTAGCAACCACATCAAATTTCCCTAAGGTGTCAGTTGCGCGAAATGGTTCGAGGATTAGTTTTTCATAAAGCGAACGGTGAAAATAAAGATTATATGGTTTTTTATTTACTTGAATTTTCCCCGTTCCCTGAAAAAGCCATACTCTCGCCACTGCGGTTTTCCTACGTCCTGTAGCAAGAATTTTCGTTGTTTGATTTTCCTGATTTACCACATTGTCATTTTTGTCATCTACCATCGTCTTTCCTCTTTTCCTTATTTAACCATTACGGGTTTCTGTGCCAAATGGGGATGTTTATCATCAGCATAAACTTTTAATCTCTTTAGTAGAATCTTCGTTAGTTTATTCTTAGGAAGCATACCTGCTACAGCGTGTCTAATCACCTCTTCAGGCTTACGATACAACATCTCCGAAAGAGGTATTTTCTTTAAACCATCCGGATATCCCGAATAGCGTTTATAAAATTTATGGGAAAGCTTATCGCCAGTGATATTAATTTGACGAGCATTAATAACAATAACACCATCGCCATCAGCCAGATAGGGCACATACGCCGGCTTATGCTTTCCCATGAGAATCCTTGCCGCTTTAACTGCTAATTTCCCTAACACCTCTTTTTTTGCATCTATTAAATACCACTTTATATCTTCCTTATCTCTAACTGCCATTTTTACTCCTTTTCCAAATTAGAATAATAGCGTAGAATTTTACAACCATCAACCCATTTCTGTCAACAAGAAAATTAAATTTCTCCATCTTGTTAATTCCATAAATCCTCATTCCTAAATGAATGCTCCGAACATCAAAGAAAATATTTCAAAAAATAATCCTGTTAACACCAAGGTAGAAAAATTACCCTTCTAAAAACATATAATAAGTACAGAATCTTATCCGAAAGAAATTTCTCTAAAAAAGACCCCCTGAAAATAACCATAAAACATGAGCGTTAACCAGTATTTAAGAAATTTAGGCACCCTTATTTATTTAAATATATGGCGTAATTTTTCGCGGAAGGAGCGGGTTAAAGGGAGGGAATCTTCTCTTAATGCAGCAGCAAAATCACGCAAAAGTTTCTTTTGTTCAGGGGTTAATTCTGTCGGAACCTCTACCACTACCCTCACCAATTCATCTCCCTGTCCTTGGTTATGTAATCTGGGAAAACCTTTGCCTCGGATACGAAAAACTTTACCCGACTGTGTTCCTGCAGGGATCTTCATTTTTACACCACCATTTAAAGTAGGAACATCCACCTCTCCTCCTAAACAGGCAGTAGCAAAACTTATGGGAAGTTCTAAATAGATGTCATCCTCATGTCTTTCAAAGAGCGGATGAGGTTTAACATAGATTACTACATACAAATCTCCCCTTACACCAGAAACACCCGCCTCGCCTTCTCCAGTAAGACGCAGATGCGACCCTGTATCTACGCCGGGAGGAATTTTAACTTCAATTTTTCGCTCCACCTTCTCCCGCCCCTGTCCACGACAGTTAGGACAGGGAACCTGAACTTTATACCCTTCGCCTTGACAGGCAGAACAGGTAGTAGTTAAAGTAAAAAACCCTTGGGAAACCCTTGATTGCCCTGTTCCGTGACAACGCGAACATTCGACTTTTTTTGTCCCCGGTTTAGCCCCTTCCCCTCGACAAGCAGAACAAATTTCATACCGCGAAACCTCTATGGTTCTTGTAGTCCCGCGCGCAGCCTCTTCAAAAGAGATTTCCAAATCAAACTGTAAGTCCCTCCCTCTTCCTGTCTTACGAGAAGTTCTTCGCCCACTTCCAAATAAACCAAAGTCACTAAAAAGTTCTTCAAAGATGCTACCTCCAAAACCTAAATCCTCAAAGATGCTTCCAAAGTCTGCTCCCCGGAAAATATCCTCGTAACTATATCTTGAATCAATTCCCGCATGTCCAAATTGGTCGTACTGAGCACGTTTCTGATCATCAGACAAAACTGCATAAGCTTCAGAAATTTCTTTAAATTTCTCCTCTGCCTCTTTTTTCTTATCCTGCGGTGCGCGGTCAGGATGGTATTGCATTGCCAACTTACGAAAAGCAGCTCTTATCTCCTCTTTGGAGGCTCTCTTATCTACACCCAGTATTTCGTAATAATCACGTTTCGCCATTTTAGTAAAAAACCATAAACTCTAAACCCTCAATTCTAAAATTTATTTGAAATTGCTTAGAGCTTTGAATTTTGGATTTAGAGTTTTATTTCTTATCCTCATCATCTACTTTATATTCCGCATCAATAATGTCTTCTTTCTTTTCTTCTTTATTTTCCGTTTTCTCTGCTTTTTGTTCACGGTGGGTTTCTGTTTTCTGACCAGTAGCTCCCGCTTGTTTATAAACCTCTTCTGCCAGTTTGTGGGAAGCACGGGTCAATTCCTCCATATTCTTTTTGATTCTTTCTATATTCTTGTCCTTAACCGCGGTTTTTAAGTCATTAAGTTTTGCCTCAATCTCTGCCCGCTCACTCTGGCTGATCTTATCACCAAATTCTTTTAAGGATTTTTCTGTAGTGTAAATCAAAGTATCTGCTTGATTTATTAATTCTACCTCCTCTTTTCTCTTCTTATCCTGTTCTGCAAATTTCTCCGCCTCTTTAACCATCTTTTCAATATCCTCTTTCGATAACTTCTTAGGAGCAGTAATTTTCATTGATTGTTCCTTACCGGTCCCTAAATCCTTTGCCGAAACATGAACAATACCATTGGCGTCGATATCGAAAGTAACTTCAATTTTAGGAATTCCCCGTGGTGCTGGAGGAATACCAATCAAATCAAATCTTCCTAATTCTACATTATCATCTGCCATCGGCCGTTCACCTTGAAGCACACGGATAGTAACTGCAGTCTGGTTGTCGGCCGCGGTAGAAAATATTTCAGATTTACGGGTAGGAATTGCTGTATTTCTCTCAATCAATTTTGTAAAAACCCCTCCTAATGTTTCAATTCCTAAAGATAAAGGAGTAACATCTACGAGTAATACTTCCTTCATCTCTCCTTTAATAATTGCTGCCTGAACCGCTGCTCCCATAGCGACGCATTCCATCGGGTCTATTCCACGTTCAATCTTCTTCCCCACCACTTCCTCCACAAATTTCTGTACCGAGGGCATCCGGGTAGGCCCTCCCACCAGTATTATCCTGTCAATATCCCCAGCCTTAAGTTGTGCATCCGCTAACGCCTGTTCTATGGGGTGCCGGCATCGTTCAATGATAGGTGAGACTAATTCCTCTAACTTAGCGCGGGTAATGTTTATTGTAAGATGTTTAGGCCCTGTTGCATCCGCGGTAATAAAAGGAAGATTTATGTCCGTAGTGAGCGTACTGGAAAGTTCAATCTTTGCCTTCTCAGAAGCTTCACGGACTCTCTGCATAGCCATTTTATCATTATGCAGGTCTATCCCTGTCTCACGTTTAAACTGCTCAACCACATACTCAATAAGTGCATTATCCATATCCGTTCCACCCAACTGAGTATCGCCACTGGTAGAAAGAACCATAAAACCTCCTTCTTCGCCCATCTCCATAATGGTAACATCCAGTGTTCCTCCACCCAGATCAAAAACCATAATTTTTAAGCGCTTACCTAATTTATCCAAACCATAGGCAAGACAGGCAGCAGTAGGTTCATTGATAATGCGTAAAACCTTCAATCCCGCAATTTCTCCTGCGTCTTTGGTAGCGGTTCGCTGATTGTCATCGAAATAAGCAGGGCAAGTAATTACCACCTCTTCAACTTTATCTCCTAAAAATGCTTCTGCATCACTTTTGATTTTTTGTAAAATAAACGCAGAAATTTGTTGTGGAGTATACTCTTTACCATAGACTCTAAATTTGTAATCTGTCCCCATCTTGCGTTTGGCAGCAAAAATCGTCCCCTCGGGATTAATTGCTGCTTGTCTTCTTGCAGGCTCTCCCACTAGTCGTTGTCCATCTTTAGTAAAAGCGACATACGAAGGAAAAGCCTTCCCCGAAGCCACTCCAGCCCCTTCGGCAGAAGGAATAATCGTAGGTCTTCCTCCTTCTACTACCGCAGCCGCAGAATTGGATGTTCCTAAATCAATACCGATTGCTTTAGCCATTTTTTATTTCACCTCCCTTTTAATTTGTACTCTGTTGTTCGGGTGCACTACTTTTTTCTTTCCTCTTGGCTACTTTAACCACTGCAGGTCTTAACACTTTATTGTACAAAAGATATCCACTGCGAATTTCTTCTACAATAGTATCCTCAGGATGTTCTGTAGTGTCCACAATCATTAAAGCCTCGTGTCTTGTCGGGTCAAATTTTTCTCCTATTACCTTCATCCGCACCAATCCATTCTTTTCCAAAACCTCTTGCAATCTTTTATGTATTATCTTTATCCCTGTAGAAAGCCCTTCATCAATATGATTTTTTTCTAAACCTTCCAATAGACGCTCAAAATCATCCGCGATAGGTAATAACTCAGATAAGAGCTTCTGATTAGCAAAAAAAATAAAATCTTCCTTTTCCTTCTGCATTCTCCTTCGAGCATTCTCAAACTCCGCTCCTAAACGCAAAAGTTTATCATAGTATTCTTCCGCAAGATTAGCTTTTCTCCGCAGTTCTTCCCACTCAGAGGAAACTGGCTGCTCTCCAGAAGAATCTTTATGATTCTTTTTTTCCGTCGCAGAAATATCTTTAACCTCTTTTTTATCTTCCGAATCTTTCTTCATATTCCTCTATCCTGCAAAATATGCTCTAAAATTTGGGATACATACTTTACAATGCTCAAAACATGGGCATAGGCCATCCGTGTGGGACCAACTACTCCCAACGCACCAACCACTTTTCCTTCCAGATGGTAATTTGCAGTAATTAGGCTCAAAGATTTTACCTCCTCAAAAATATTCTCTTCTCCAATATGAATTTTTACACCATCTTCTTCCATATCGCGCGCAATGATATCCAGAAACAATCTCTTCTCTTCTATAAGGTGCAGTAATTTAGTCAAAGCAACCCTGTCTTCAAATTCAGGTTGAGAAATAATTTGAGTTGTTCCCTCAAAACAAAATTTTTCCTCCTCCAGTTTTTTAAACGCTTCTTCCAAAAGAGAAAAAGCGTCTTTGAAGAGATTATAGATAGAAAAATCTTCACTCAATCTCTTCTGCAGAAGATATTTCCATACTTCACTCAAATAAATTCCTTCCAATTCTGCATTAAAAAGATTACTAATTTTCTCTAGCTGACTCCGTGAATAAACCTGAGGAAAACGCAGAATTAGATTCTTAATCAAACCAGCATTGGTAACCAATACCATCAAAACGGAATTATTGCCAATATCAATCAATTCAATATGTTTTAATCTACTTTTGCTCAGACAGGGATAAACCACAATCCCCGCCTCTTCTGATAAACGAGCTAAAAGGCGACTGGTTTTATCCATGAAAGTAGATATATCTCCCTTAGAGGTAGAATATTCCCGCATAATTTCCTTTTTCTCCTGAGGAGTAAGTTCCTCTAAAGGCATTAAATTGTCTACATAATAGCGATATCCCTTATCCGTAGGAATCCTGCCTGCGGAAGTATAAGGATGCATAATATAACCTTCTTCTTCCAAATCCGCCATAATATTCCTGATGGTAGCAGGTGAAAATTTAAAACGTAACTTCCTCGCAATGGTCCGCGACCCCACCGGCTTTGCTTCTTCAATATAGGTTTCTACAATTGTACCTAAGATTTTTTCTTTTCTTGAACGTAAATCTACAACCTGCATCTCGGCTCCTCCATTTTAGCACTCTCGTAATGAGAGTGCTAAAATGATTATACATTACGTTTAAAATTTTTGTCAAGAAAAATCGTTATAGAAAAGAGAGGGAAATTATTAATGGACTTTTTGAACAACCTCTAAGAAAGCTTCTACAATACGGGAGTCGAACTGCGTTCCTGCTCCTTTTTTGATAATCCGCATTGCCTCTCTTTTGGCATAGGCTTTGCGGTAAGGACGGTTAGAAATTAATGCCTGATACACATCTGCAACAGCCACTATTCTTGCTCCTAAAGGAATTTCCTCTCCCTTTAAACCAAAAGGATACCCTCGTCCATCATAACGCTCATGATGATAGAGCACAAAAGGAATTATCTCTTTAAGAAAATGAATGGAACGCAAAATATCTGCTCCAATCTGCGGATGTTTTTTTAGTTCATCAAACTCTTTCGAGGTAAGTTTTGACTTTTTTAACAAAATTTTCTCGCTTATCCCGATCTTCCCTAAGTCATGAAGCATAGCAGCATCGCTAACTTTTTCTATCTCCCCCGGAGAAAGCCCCAAAGCCTTGGCTGTCTCTACTGCGTAAATCACGGTCTTCTCCACATGTTCTCCGGTATAATCATCTTTCAACTTGATTGTGCGGGCAAAAGCATAAATTGCTTCCCTTATACTTTGATTAGCACGTTTGGTGAGTTTATCTATCTTTTCTTTCAACATTTTGGTATCTTTAGCACTATCCTCTTCGCTAAATACCTGCTTATCTTTATGGTAAATTTCACTGGAAAAAATGTTGTTTCCTCCGTGGTCTTTTATCTTTCCTAAAAGTCTATCGGCTAGATTTACCAATTCCATACCACTAGACACTCGATCATAGGGATAAGAAGCAATCCCCATACTCACTTTAAGATGGACCCTTTGTTGGGCACTACCAAAGTTAAAACTGTTTATCTTTTCCAAAAGACGTCGCGCAAGATTTACTGCTCCCAAATGGTCCGTATCCGGAAGAATAAAAATAAACTCTTCTCCTCCAAAACGAATAACTGTATCGTATATACGCACCATTTTCTTACAAAGGTTAGCCAATTGTTTCAGAATCATATCTCCAAAATTATGTCCATATACTTCATTTATTGATTTAAAATAATCTATGTCCAGCATAATCACAGAAAGAGACAGTCCATATCTATTACTCCTCTGAAACTCTGACTCTATAACTTCCGTAAGATAACGATAATTATACAATCCCGTATGACTATCTTTTAGTGAAAGCAGCTTCAATTTTTTATTTGTCCTTCTAAGGTTAAGAGTTAGGTTATGTAATAAATCTTCTGCTTTTTTCCGTTCCGTAGCATCTCTTACATATTCAATTACTCCTTTCATCTCTCCCGTCAGAGAATCAAAGAGCGGAAAAGAATATAAATCAACCCACCCCACAGTTTCTCCTTCTGGTCCACACTTCGCGACCACTTCATATGCCTGTTTCTGAGTTTTGAGCGTCTTCTGGGTAGGACAGATAGTGCAGGGTTCTTTTCTCTTATGGTAAGCAAAATAACATTTCTTTCCCACTAGTGGCATACTATAAGCATACCATTTTTCCATAGTGTGGTTGACACTGATAATATTCAGTTCTTTGTCTAAAATACTTATTCCATCCTGAATGCTCTCAAACACGCTATAAACAAAACGCCGTCCTTCTTCTATTGCAAAATCTGTCTGTTTCCGAGCTAAAGCATTCGCTAGAATTTCCCCTACTATTTTCAATAAAAAAACACAATCATCATCCCATTCTCTTTCTTTAAACACCGAATCAAAACCCAAAAATCCGGTCACTACGCCATTTAAGAGCATCGGAACAAGTAAAGCCGATTTTGTCTGTTCTTCCCTAAACTCCTGTTGTTCTCTCAAAGCCTCGGGAGGCAATTTCTCTACTGAAGGAATATAAACCACTTCTTTTCTTTTCTCTAACCTTTCCCTCAACCAGGGAAAATCTTCAACCATCAATTCTCTAACCCTTTCCTTTTGAGGAGTAATTCCTTCCTTGCACCATTCATATGCATAATAAACTTTTGTGCGGTCTTCGCTCACGCAAAAAACATACGCGCGATCAGCTTCCGTAAACTCCCCAATTACCCGGAGTGCCTCATCGATTAACTTATCCATTTCACTCAGCCGGACACCGACAAACATGGTAGCAATATCCATCACAATTGATTCCAATCGTTTATAGTAAACAATGTCTTCTTTTTGGGCAACCATTTTCTTCCCGGTAACCAAGAAAACTTCGATTTCTTTGAGAAATGAAATATTTACTAAGAAAGGAACTTCTTCCTTTGCCCGACAAATAAGATTAAGCTGAATACAAAAATTAGAAAGATTCTTTTCTTGCATCTCCTGTAAAACATAACGTATCTTTTCTTTGTAAGAAGTAGGGACAAAGAGCTCCACCCAATATTCATTTTTTATTTCTTCTTCCACGTAAACATTGAGTTCGGGGATATGGCAGGAAAAAGTCAATATTCTACCTTCTTTGTCCAAGGAAGCTACAAAGGAAATGATGCTCTGTTTTATTTCTTCTTTTAAAGAAATCATTGGCTTTTGGGAAGGAAAATAAAAGGGCCCTCACACCATCGCCCATCCTTTAAAAAATATAACACAAAATTCCTTATCGGGCAAGACTTATTTTCTATCCCCTTCTTGAGTATAAGGGCATCCTCCCGGCGGAGGACCTTTGGGGCTATAGTCAGGAACAAAGTTGATCGGGCCCATACGCTGCAATTCATTAAGCACCTCCATGGTGGATTCTCTTTTAGATACCGAAAAACTTGAATACACTTTCTCCAATTTTCTACTTCTACAAAAATTACAGCGGTATGTTTTCCACCACAAAAAGAATCCTTCTTTTTCAAATGCAGATTTTTTATAGAGTGTAGTTATCTTGCCACAATTTAGACAACGATATTCATAAAATGGCATATTCAAATAAATATTTTAATCAGTTGTATAGAAGAGCGTAAAACATCTTGGGTTCCTGCTTTGGTATTGATGTTTAGACGCACAACTCTAAAGAGGTGTTTTGAACTTTGAAGCTCATAGAGAAAGCGCACCAGTGAGTTAATCTCGGACTCAACATCCATTCTCACCTCAAATTTATTATAAAAATCTTTGGTCTCCATTCCTGAAGGCACGATGTTAGTAATTGCCACCCCCGAAGTTCTGGCAAGTTTCTCTATCTCCTGCAATACTGAAGCCAATGCCTCTTCGCTTGAGCCTTTTACCTTAAGGTAATCTGCATAAGTCTTATATTTTGTTTCAATCTCTTTCTCCAGAGTCAATATATTTGTATACCGAGAAAGTTTATTATAGAGATTAGAAATCTGATTGTTCATACGGCGCCATCTTTTTGCCACAGGAGTCACAAAAAAATTGATTGAAACTGCTATAACAATTACTGCTACCGTAGCAAATAAAAGAAACTTTTCACGTTTTGAAAATTGACTAATTAACTTCATTTGCCTTTTAAAGGAGAAAATATTTCAAAATCGGTTAAGCCTTCTGAGCCAACTCGTTTCCTTACAAATTTTACCTGAGAATTAGAAAAGTATGGAGATTTATCCAACGTAGCCACAAATCTAAACACACTTGCCATCTCCGTAGAAGTTCCTCTCAAAGTAAGTCCTTTACCATCTTCAAAATCAAAATTTACCAAATTTATTTCTGCAGGAACTGTCTTATAAAGTTCAACAAGGATATCTAAACTTATGCTTCTATCTGAAAAAAGGTCCTTTATTAACTCTAAATTCCTCTTCTTCTCCTCCAAACCCTGTGCTCTTATATTTATTTTTTTCAACTCATCATTCAAATAACGCACCAGAGACGCCTTTTCGTAAAACTTCCTGTAAATAATTCCTACGAAAGTCAAAATAATCAGAGCAATAAGTATAATACCAAAGATAAATTGGTATTTCTTTTTCTCCTCATCCCTTCTCTTTATCTCCGGAAGGGGCAGAAGATTAAACTTATCTAAAATATCTCTCCCCAGCCCCAAACCTAATACTGAATTGAGTGATACCCGATGTATATCAAACCAGTTCTCTTCCAAAACATCTCTTTTAAATCCAATCTTTTCCAAAGGCATCTTTATCTCAATTTCTATCTCAAACTCATCCTTAAAATAATTCCTAATTCTGTCCAATATAGCAAGGGCTCCTGTAAGAATTATCTTATCCACCTTTAAATCAGCATACTCTTTCATAAAAGTAGAAAGAGAAAGTTTTATTTCATCTCTAAAATTCCTGAATACTCTAAGATCTTCATCATTTTCTAAATCCTCTACCCCTATTTTGATAGCGCGACTAAAGAGGAGTTTACCCGAAGGAACAATTATGCTTACCTCGGTATAAATTGTATCTACATCAATAAGGAAAACTGTTTCTTTACAATCAGGATAGCTAGCATAAAACCATTCACAGGTATTCAGTGTCCTAAAACTTATTCTCTCAGGTTCAATGTTACAACCTTTCAATAATTTCAAATGTTTAGAAACTGTTTCCTGATGGACAATGGCTAAGAGTATATCGGTATAGCCAGTAGAATCTATTCCTAATTTAATACAAGAATATACAATTTCTTCCTTGGGATAAGGAATCTGTTTAGTTATCTGAAAATCAAGCATCGCTGCTAGTTCCTCAGGTTTACTTGAGGGAAGTTTTATATACCGCACGGTTGTCTGATGACGGGGAAGACAGGTTAAAACCAAACCTCTTACTTTTATCTCCGAAAGCACCGTTTCCAAAGTTTTAACTATCGTTTCGTCATCTGGATGAGGAATATTCCGCGTAAATAAATAAACGAGATTCGTCGTTCCCTTTTTTCGCTCAAACTGTGCCAATTTCAGATGCGTATCGGATATTTCTAAACAGGTAAAGTAATTTGCCGAAGAAAATATCTCTTTTAAATTTTGATACCATTCTTCTAATTTTGAAAAAAAATTAATTTTCATTCCAGTAAATTATTTTTCCTTCAGGAGAACTAAAGAACGTTCTAACTGTTTTTCTAACCCTTTCTGTTTTTGCCTCTATATTTACCTGAAATACAGTGGAAGTAAAAGTAATCCAATCCCCAATTATTACGCTTAGGGAAGAAAAAAGTGCATCTTTTATTTCTTCAGGCAAAGTACTCACTATCTCCCGGATTACAGGTAAATTAAATAACCCTTGTGCAGAAGAAAAAGGGCGAAATGCAATTATCTCCTCAACCACTCTATCTAAATAAGGTGCTATTTGAGGAACAGAATGAAAAACAGAAACAATTGCGCTTAAAACTTTTTCCTCGGCAGTATTTATATTTATCTTGCCATTACCATAGATGGTAAAATATTTTTGTAAAATATTAAACTTTTCTTTATCCATTCCCTTTAATAATAACAATTCTTCCAAAATTTTAAATTCACCATTACGGTTAATATATCCATAGTAATCATTTTCAGTTTCTCCTTCAGGAGTTATTTCATCTTTATCGCGCCAGTCAATTATTGCTTCAATTATATCAGAGGTAAGAATAGTCTGACCACCTCTATTTATAATATCCATCAAATTAACCACAAACATTCTTAATGCATTTAAGTCCTTTGTATTTAAGTTAATCTTCCTTTCTTCATCAATCAACCCATAATAATAAACGGGGTTTCCCTCAGTATCATAGTGGTTTAAATATCTTATATTTACTATTGTTTCTTCAACCTCCTTATCTTTAAATACATCATTGTTCTCTTTACCTGCCCAGGTGTCATTCAAGGAATCATAAGCAGGGCTATTATCAAGATTTTTCTTTACATATCCTGCCCAATATACGCCTGCTTTTGCTGAAGAAAGTGCTTTTAGGCGAGAAGTAAATATCTTTGATATTTTCAATTCTAAAGAAATTCTCCAAGCAAAGGCAGAAACCACCAATAATAAAATAAAGAGAATCCAAAAAGCATTTATAAGAATTGTTCCTTTTTTACGGCAACACTCTTTTTGCGCTAACGATATCCACATATTTTTCTATGCTAATCTCCTGATAGTCAACTTTTCTACTTATGGGGACCAATTGAGGAATAAAAAACACAATTTTTATCTTTACCTGAGTAGGTAAATTATTCTTTTGCAAGTCAGTCTCACCCCAATTACTGAACCAGTTTTCTTCAGTATCGCTTTTCCTTTCCAAATAAGAAAACGTTAACTCTTTAACTAAATCAAATACAACCTCTCCCTGAAAATCATCTTCTTTAAAAGGTAAGGGAATGAACGGTTTTTCATCACGTTTAATTAAAAAAATATCTCTTTCTAACTCCTTGCTCTTTTCTGTGTCTTGTTCTATGCTATAAATTAGACGTCTTATCTCTCCATTCTTCAGTGTGTAAAAAATAATTTTATTGGACACCCCTTGGAAATCATAAGTTTCTACACTTGTATCAAAAGATTCTTTTAAATCTAAATCCAAAGCGTTGCGCAACTCTTGTCCCATTCTGTCCGTAAGCAATCTTAACTCCTGATAGCGTTCTAAAATTGCCTCCATCTTCCTCCAGGCAGTAATGCCCATATTAAAAACCGAATAAAGCATAACACTAACTACAGCAAAAATACTTATTGCTAAAAGTAATTCTATAAAAGTAAAACCTTTTCTCATGGAATCAAGAAGTAATTTTCTTTGGCATAATGGTTACTACAGTCAGCTCCCGTTCTCTAAAAACCTCCCTCCAGATTACAGTAACCGCTACCTGTACTAAATTGGTAGGTTTACCTTCTTTATCATATATAACCTCAACTTTTGCTATCCATCTAAAATTTTCATAATCCCCACTGAATCCGCCAGAAACCTCGCCCTCTTTCCATTCGTTAACTATATCAATTTCACCCTTTTTCTCTATCTCCGCAAGCTTTTCTTCTAAAAGGAAACTGGCATGGGTGTAATTCTTGGAAATACGCAGGGCATGAATTTCTGAACCCAAAGCATTCATCGCCAAAGTCAAACCCACCGCAAGAACAACTACCGTAATTAATGTCTCCACTAATATATAACCTAGTCTATTCATACACTTCATACACTTCTTCTAAAGTTATCCTTCCAATAACTCCTTGGGGAATAATTTGGAATTTAGTTCTTTCGTTAGAAACAATTATTTTGGGTGACTGTGAGGATTCTTTGTCGCGTTCAATAAAATCGATACTGCCATCATGACGAAAAACAAATTCTCTTGCTCCTGAAAAAATAACTTTTATAGCTTGGGGAATAGTCAAAGAAAACCTTCCCTCTAAAATTTCTCTTCCTCCTGAGGTATTTTGCGGTGGATCTTTAGTAAGAAATAATAAATTTTTCTCTTTTAAAAAATAAATTTCTACTCCTTCGGCAATCGCTTTACTCTGAGCAAAACGCAACAATGTCGAGATTTTTTTAGAAAAATTGGCCAATTCTAAAGTGCTAAAAGTGGAACGAAAGCGGGGAATAGCAATCGTTACCAAAAACGTAATTAACAAAATTATTGAGAATAATTCTATAAAGGTAAAACCCTCTCTCTTTATAAAATTTTTCACCAAAATTGATAAATTAAGTTAGACTTACCTCGTGTAAAAAATTTTTTCTCTGCTTATTCAAGCCCTTTCTCTTTTTCCTTCCAACTCGCAATATCATCGCCTTCGCCTTGCTCATCATTACCGTCGGGACCCCATGACCATAGTTTATAAATTTCTCTTTTCTCCTGCTGACTAGGGGGTGCGTATTGATAAGGATTGCCCCATGGGTCACGGATAATTAATTCGCCACCTTCCTCCTCAACGCACTTCTTAAGATAAGGCCCTTTCCAACGTTTTCCTCTTATTTCATCAGTGGGCATCTTGCACAATTCGTCAATGCTTTGAGGATAACTTCCCACATCCATCTCAAACATATCTAAGGCGGTGGCAATGCTTCCATGGATGTCTGCTCTTGCTGCCGCCTTCCTTGCCTCTTCAGAGCGCCCCACTAAACGCGGCACCACCATCCCTACCAAAATACCCAAAATAATCACTACCAACATCAATTCCACCAAAGTAAATCCTTTCCTCATTCCAAATCACCTCCCTTTTACCATGACACAAGATTTAACTGAAATATCGGTAAAAGCATAGAAATTACAATAAAGCCCACAACGGTTCCCATTACCAAAATTAACGCCGGTTCAATTAAAGAAGTAATCACCTTAACCACTCTCTCTACTTCTCGCTCAAAGGACTCTGCCACTTTCATCAGCGAATTCTCTAACACGCCACCTTCCTCGCCCACCGCAATCATATTAGAAACCAAAGGAGGAAAATATGGACTCTTGGTTATCGTTTTAGAAAGGCTAATCCCATCGCGCACATCGTTATACATCTTCTCAATCTCTTTCTTAATTACCCTGTTCCCAATTACGGGGATAACAGTATCCAAAGCTCCCAGAATAGGAACACCGTTCTTTAGAAGTGTAGAAAGGGTGCGACAGAAGCGCGCAACTTCCGACTTCTTGATTAATTCTCCAAAAAGAGGAATTTTTAATTTTAACCGGTCAAGGATAATTCCTCCTTCCGGAGTATGTGCACGCCGTTGAACAACAAAATATAAAAAGGCAAGAAAGGATAGAATAAGCCACCAGAAATCTTTCAAAAAATCACTCATTCTAATCAGCATTAAAGTAGGAAGCGGTAGACTTTGTCCTAAATCTTTAAACATCCCCGCAAGCCGAGGAATAACAAAACTCATGAGAATAAAAACTGTTGCCACTCCCACACATGCCATGAGTATAGGATAGGCAAGTGCACTCCGCACCTTTGCTTTTAATTCTTCTTCTTTCTCTAAATATTCCGCTAAACCCAAAAGAACGTCATCCAACATACCCCCCACTTCTCCTGCCTTTACTAAAGCCACATAGAGCCGAGAGAAAACCTGCGGAAACTTTGTAAGTGATTCGGAAAGTCTTTTACCATCTTTTATCTCTTTTGCAAGGGAAGAAATTAACTGGCGCATCATCACACCCGGAGTCTGTTCTTCAATAAGATTTAAAGCTCTGATTAGCGTAATACCCGAATCAATAAGGTCGGAAAGTTGACGGGTAAATAAAGTTAATTCGCTACGCTTCACTTTCCCTTCTTCACGGAGTAAAGAAAATTTTTCTCCCTCTTTCAAAACACTATCTTCGACGATGCTTAGGGGATAATAGCCCATTGTCTGAAGACGGTCTATCACCTGTTCACGACTCTCTGCCTCTATTGTCCCTTCCACTATTTTCTCTGGTTCTTCTTTTGCTTTATAAACAAATTTAGGCATAGCTTACCTCAATTTCCAGAGTAAAACAAACAGACCAAGGAAAAATATTGCTGTAAGTAATTTTATCTTTGCCAAATGCCGCTGAGCAAACTTAGCAAAACGCTCCGAAGTCAGTCCATAGAGCACTAATACAAAGATAACTACCAGCGGCAAAATAAACATTAGATTATAAATAAAGAGATAAAGCATTGCTCTTACTCTAAACTCAGAAACTTTAGTAATAAAAGTTATCGTCGGCAAATACACTTGCCCCGTGCAAACTGATTCCAGAATAGAGACGATAAAACCAATCACTAAACTTAATAAGACAAGTCTCAATATACCTATTGGTTTTTCTTCTGTGCCTTTTTCTTTTCTATATCCTCTTCCAATAATTGATTGAATTCGCCATTTAATAGCGTGAGGAAGTTTCAATTTTATATCTTCAAGATTTTTTGTCTTTCTATAACGGAAGAATTCAAGGAAATTAATCAAAGCAAGGATGATTACCAAGATGCCTACTAGCATATAGAAGATTTCTACTAAGGTATGATATATTTTTAGTTGCGTAATGAATTTAAAAATTCCTAAGCCCAGAAAAAAATAAGTTAAGAAGATGCTTAAAATAAAGAATGTTCCCAGATAAAAAACTTCTCTTTTACGATAACCCGCAAAACTTAAGAATGATAGAAAAAAGACTAAAGTAGTAAAGGCACAAGGATTAATCCCGTCAATTAATCCTGCCCAAATGATTGTCCCAAAGGTAAAGGTTTTAAAGAGATTAATAATTCTTTCAGGAATTTTCTCATCTGTCTTTTCCTTGGTTACAGAAACCATCTTTTCTCCAGAAACTTTGAGAATAATCTTTTCTAAACTTTCCCTTATCTGACCTGCTCCAACTAGAACGTTATTACCAACAAAAATCTTGGGAATAGACCCCGACTCAAGAATACCGTATTTTTCTTCTAATTCCATTAAATAACTAAAATTCTGTGGTTCTTCTATATTATAATAAACTATTTCCACCAAATTTTTGTATTTGGTGATAATTTCCGGTAGAAATTCCTCCTTTACCTTATGGCAGGCATGACATTTGGGAGAAAAAAACATAAGTATTTTTATGTTCTTTTCAACCACCGCGTTTGGCTCTTCTATTTTGTGCTCTTTGTCAAAAGGAGAGAACATCGTCAGTTGTTCAAGGCTGGAAATTAAAAACTTATTCTGCCATAAAAAAGTGGGAGAAGCATGAATATTTAACTCCTTTGCGTATTGATAATCTTGGAGTAAAAGCTTATCTGCCTCAACCAACTTTTCCTTTAGCTCAGCGTAACCTATTCCCAAGGTTCTAATTGCTTGTCGATAAGAATATTTATCACGTAATAAAAGATAATCAAAGAGCTTATTCGGCCAGTATTTTTGTATGACTACTCTTCTCCGGTTCTCATTCAATTCTCTCAAACCATGAAGAGCATCCAATTTACCTTCTTTAAGATTCACCAGATAGTGAATTTTAAAATCTATATTATTTAATTTACTGATTTTTAAATAATTAATTAAACGCTTCTCTGCCCTATTACTGTAAGGGCAGAAACTCATACTGAAAATCTCTAACCTATTGGGAATAAGTTCCCGCTTATATAATTCCAAACTTACTATTCTCCTAAGGACTTCGCGAGGAATGTATGCATAGTTTTCCTCGGTGATAATTCGAAACTTCTTTATCGTCTCCTCGGATAAAGAAGGATTTTCAAAAACTACTGCAGGAATAAAATCTAATTTTAAAAAGGATAAAATTTCCTTTGCTTCTTTTGCATCAAAATCAAGTAGCTTTATTTCTATTTCAGGGAAGTTATTTCCGAGCCATTTTCTTAATCTCTCTACTTGATAATCTTTTTCACGGGCTATAAGTAAAGAAGAAACTTCTCCTTCAGCAAAGAGGAGATTTAAATTAATAATCAGGAGAAAGATGCTAAAGATTATAAATTTTTTCATAGCAAAGTTATTATACCATACCTAAGATATAGAAGCTAATTAAACTTATTTCTGCAATAAACCTATGCCAAAAGAAATTAAAACTACCCCCGCCCAGCGCCAAAAGGTAATATTTTCCTTAAAAATTAACCAGGAGAGAAAAACAATCACAATGTAACCCAAGCTTAACATAGGATATGCGTAACTTAAATCGACCCTAGAAAGAATCACTAACCAGATAAGACTGCTTAAAAGATAAAAGAAAAAGCCAAGAATAATAAAAGGATTCTGCATAATATGAATTAATAGCGTAGAAAATTCTCCCTTAAATCCAATCATTCCTTTTTTCAAGAATACTTGCCCAATTACTCCTAAAATCACCGATATTAAAATAAGAAAGAATGGCTTCATACCCCTCTCCCTTCATTTAACCATTTAACTATTCAACTTAACTATTTAACTAAATCTTAGTTTCCATCCCATCTTAATCAATTCCTTAAAAAACCTTAAAATCACCTTAAAGTTTGTACCGGTTTGTTTCCCGTGCATCCGTGGATAATGGTGCACTCCTACTTGCTTTATTCTAAAACCCCTTTTTTTAATTTTCACCAATAATTCTGTTGAGATTAAAGCTCCTTTTGATTCCAATTTTATATTTTCTACTGCTTCTTTTTTAAATAACTTAAACCCGCAATCCACATCTTCTATTCCTAAACAAAACAAGATATTTACCAATAGATTAAAAAGCCAGGCATTCAATTTACGATGAAAAGAGTCCTTTCTTCTTAGCCGATAACCCACCACTACATCAAAGCTCTCTAAAAGAGGCAATAAATTTCTTATTTCTTTGATATCAAATTGGTTATCACTATCCATGAAGAAAACCAAATCTTTGGTAGAATTTCTAAATCCAGAAGTAAGTGCCGAGCCATAACCTAAATTTTTAGAGTGATGGACCACTTTAACCTGTGGATTTTTTTTAGATAAATCTTCTGCAATTTCTCCTGTTCTATCTTTGCTCCCATCGTTAACAATAATTATCTCATAATCGGAAGTAATTTCTTTTAAAAAATCTAAAGTAGATAAAACTACCTTTTCGATATTTTTTTCTTCATTATAAGCAGGGAAAAAAACCGAAATGTTTCTTATCATTTAATAAATCTTAACTAATTTAAAACTGTTTAAAACAAGTGTTCTAAAAAATTAGAACATTGTTTATCATTTAAAATAAAATTGACATTTTATGTTCTTTATTTTATATTAAAAACGAATGCAAAACAATAATTTATTTAAGCAGCACCGTTCTAAGATTCTCCTCTTTCTTACCCTACTCTCTTTACTCACCCGCTTAATTAATTTAAGTTCTGTCAATAAAGTCGTCTTTGATGAAGTGCACTATGGGAAATATATCTCAAGTTATCTAAAGCGGGAATATTTTTTTGATGACCATCCTCCTTTGGCTAAACTCTTTATGGCAGGTTTAGCAAAATTATTTAGTTTAGATCCAAAAACAAGTTTTGAGCATATTGGTTCAGCATATCCCAAAGAGACCCCTCTTTTTGTTTTAAGACTTGTTCCTGCATTGTTTGGTGCTTTATTAATACCGCTTATTTTTCTTTTTACACAAAAAATTACCCAATCTCCGCGTGCAGGATTATTGGCTTCTTTATTTATTCTTTTTGACAACGCCTTTTTGACCCATTCACGGTTTATTACTCCTGACCCATTTTTAATCTTTTTTATTATCTTTACCATATATACTTTTCTAAAAAGCGAAAATGGAAAAAGAAAACGCTGGCTTTTTATCGCTGGGATGAGTGGAGGTTTTACGATATCTACTAAATGGATTGGTTTAATTGGTCTGGGGATAGTTTTGATAGAAATTCTTTACACCGAGCGTCTAAAAATAATGAAAAAACCAAAAAAAATAATTATGTATTTTCTTACTTTTGTAATTATTCCTTTAATCATTTACTATTTTACAATTTCCATCCATTTCAAAACATTAAATCATGCGGGAGGATTTAAAGAAGTTATGGGATTAAACAAAAGCATGTTTTATAGCCATTCACGCCCTCTAACTCATCACTATTCCAGCAAATGGTTTACCTGGCCTTTTATGGCAAGGTCGGTGAGTTATTTGCATTCTTCTCTGGGAAGTAACCACGTGCAAAATATTACCTTTTTAGGAAACCCTTTTGTCTGGTGGTTATCCACACTGGGGATAATTACTCTTATTATTCTGACCTTCCTTAAGAAATTCTTTCCTTTCAGGAATTTAGCTGAATTTAGAGGTAAAGAGATTATTTTAAGCGGTTATATCATTTCCTTCCTCCCTTTTATGTCTATTTCCCGTTGTTTATTTTTATATCATTATCTTACGGCGCTTATCTTTGCGTTAATTGCTACCGCAGTTATTTTAGATAAATTTCTAGCAATAGAAGAAATACCCTCTCCACTTCCAAGTATATTTACCTTAATTACCGCGCTTCCTTTACTTATTTTAATCTCCCGCGCCGTTTATTTATGGTATATTCCCCAAGAGACTCCTTTTTTATTAGGAAGCTTTTTTATTATTCTGGGGAGTTTATTCAGTATTTATCTTTATTTTATAACCAAAAGAAATATTTATAAAATTCCTCACTACTGGTTAATAGCCCTATTTTTCACATTAATTGGCTGTTTCTTAATCTTTTCACCTTTAAGCTATGGTCTGCCCATAAGCCAGAAGACATTTGATTTTTATATGTGGATAAAGAGTTGGATATAAATGATAGGGATAATTTTTTGTTTAGCAAGTTTTCTCTTAGGAACAAGTATTGCTTTATATTTTCGGGGATTCCCACGGATTGAGGAAAAATTTACTTTAGGGATAATTCTGGGTTTTACGCTTACCACTTGGATAACCTTTATATTGTCCCTGATTATTGGCTCACTGAATATAAAATTAATTTTGGTAGTAACTATAATTTCTGTATTCTTCTCTCTGGCTCTTTTAAAATATGCTCAAAAGAAAAAATTTCCTTCAATAATTCTTCCCTCTAAAACTTATCTTTTAACCATTATCCTCTTCAGCTTAATCTTTTCTTTAGTTAATTTCAATACCTTTAAGTTTGATACGCAAGGAAATTTAAGAGCAATGTCTACCGCCTGGGGAGATTATGCCCTCCATCTTACTTATATGATGCATTTTTCGGAAAAAACCCCTTTAACCTTAAACCACCCTCTCCTCGTAAAACATAAACTTATCTATCCCTTCCTCACTGATTTTCTTTCAGCAATTATGTATAAGGGGGGTTTAAGTTATGTAAATTCTATTGTTTTTATTAACCTAATCTTAGGAATTGGGCTTATTTCTATAATTTTTCTTTTTACTAAAGAATTTAGCCATTCAGAAATTGCGGCGTTATTTTGTCTGCTTCTTCTCTTCCTTAATGGAAATTTTGGTTTTCTCTTTGCTTTAGGAAAAGAGCCAAAAGAAATATTCTTTGCCCAATCTTTCTATACTAAAATTGATTCCAAAGGGCTTGTCTGGGGAAATGCACTTTCAGTCCTTTTCCTTTCACAGAGAACAATTATCTGGGGAATGGCTATTTCCGTATTTATCTATCTTATTCTTCTAAAAGAATTTTTTAAAAATAACGAACCGCGAATTTCCGTACAGAATCTTATCCTCGGAGGATTTCTTTTAGGTTGTCTCCCATTGATCCATACTTCTTCTTTTATAGTTTTAATTTTTGTTTCTTTAATTCTTTTCATCTTTCGTCTCCGAAAAGAATGGATTTATTTTATCGTTCCGGCGATTATCGTAAGTCTACCTCAAGTATTTTATCTCATTAGCAACACCTTACATAAATCTTTTTGGCTCAAACCGGGCTGGATGCTAAATTCACCTAATCCTATACTCATTTTTCTTTTTTGGATTTATAACTTCGGATTTATTTTCTTTCTACTCATCAAAGGTTTATTTCTGGTAAGAAAAAAAGAGATTATTTTTTATCTACCTTTTCTTATAATCTTTCTTTTGGCCAACTTTATCATGGTTCATCCCTTGGACTGGGACAACGCTAAATATTTCCTGCATTGGTTTTTCATAAGTTGTGTTATTGCCAGTTTTACTCCGATAAAGATTTTAGAAACCTCGCGTTGGAAAAAACCTGACCGATTATTTTTAGTAATTATCCTGTTATTTTTTTCAGTATTTTCTGGAGTAATTGACTACATTTACCTTAATCGTATAAGTTTTGTAATGGCAAATAAGAAAGAACAAGCGATTGCCTCTTGGGTAAGAAAAAACATAACACCTTCTGCTTTAATTTTAACCTCAGATACTCATAATCATCCTGTTTCTATGTTAAGTGGAAGGAGTATTATCTTGGGCTATCGGGGATGGCTCTGGTCTCATGGATATAAATATGATGAGATAGAAAAAGATATACAAGAGATTTATCGTATCGCAGATTTAACCTTCATCAAGAAATATAAAATCACTCATATTGTCATCAGTCCTTATGAAAAAGAACTTAAACCCAATCTGCGGACTTTTCTTAAATCGAACCGCTTTAAAGAAATCTATAAAACAGAAATGGAATCGGGATTTTTTCGTATATTTGAGGTAAATTATTAATCAACGAGAGTATCAAATGACAACGAATAATCCAAATATCATTGTACGATTCGTTATTCTTCGAATCATTTCGTTTCCAAAACGTAGTTCCCAGACACGCCACATGGCTTCAAGAATTATTCTCAGGTTAAGTTTTGATTTTCCTCTTTTTCGTTCGTAAAAAACAATGGGAATTTCTTTAATGCGAAAATTATTTCCCCAGACTAAATAATTCATTTCGATTTGAAAAGCATAACCCTGCGAGTGTATTTTATCCAAAGTAATTTTTTCCAGAACTTTTCTCCTAAAACATTTAAAACCACTAGTGGGATCATTAAGAGGCATTTTTGTGATGATGCGGACATAAATACTTGCTACTTTACTTAATAATCTCCGCCAAAGGCTCCAATTTTTAATTCCTCCTTGCGAAATATAGCGTGAACCAATCACCAAATCGCAAGTCTTTATAGCTTCAAGCATTTGAGGAATGTATTTTGGGTCATGAGAAAAATCTCCATCCATCTGAAGAATAAAATTACAATCTTCTTTTAAAGCAAGTCTAAATCCTTCAATATAAGCGGTTCCTAAACCCAATTTTTGAGGACGATGTATAACTTTTAATTGCCAAACTTCCTCTTTGAGTTCATCTAAAACTCCTCCCGTCCCATCGGAAGAATTATCGTCAATGACAATAATTTTAGAAACATTTTCCACTGCTAAAATCTCTTTAATCAGAGGCTTTATGTGTTCTTTTTCATTGTAAATAGGGATAACGACCACAAAACTCATGGGAAAAATTATAACAGAAAATAAGAAAGCTAACAAGAAATTAAACACCCATATAGCCCACCTCGTAGGTGGGAAGAAAGTCCACCTACGAGGTGGGCAGGGGGTTTAAGGTAATTTTTTTCTTGACAAAACAATTTATTTTGCTTTATAATAATTTCAAATTTTATGCAAGTTATTTCTAAATTTATATTTATCCTAAAAAAGGAGGTGATGGAGAAAGAACTCTATTAAATTTCAATTTAACTCCTTAACTTTCCTATAAAATCCTATAAAAAAGGAGGAAGAAGAATGAAAAAAATATTTTTCTTAAGTATGGTGGTTTTAATTTTTCTTCCTACTCTTGCTCATGGCGCAAGCATTGGAGGTGCAGAAACGCAGGGACAAGGTAGGTTAGGGGTGGGGGTGGATTCTTCATTCATTTTTGAGAGGAAATTGAATTTTAAAAGTTCCTCGGGCCTTCTCGTAGGAGATGAGATAAAAAATGCAAAAATAAATAAAACTTACCAAGCTACAGTAAAAGCTTCTTATGGGCTTTTAGATAATCTGGAGGCTTATCTAAAATTAGGCGTAGCGGATTATACTTTAAAAGACGAAATCTACAACGGCGGTGTAAAAACTGCTACCGATAAATTTAATACTGACTTGGGAGTTACTTATGGATTAGGGCTAAAAGGAGTCTATCGTTTTAACAAAAATAATTATCGAGGATATTGGTTTAAGAGCGACTGGTTAAACGACTGGATGGTGGGCTGTGATTTGCAGTATTTAAGATCGCAAAGTAAAGCAAAATTAAATGAAGAGGGCAATTCTACAAAGTATAAATCTTTTGTGGTCCAAGAATGGCATATTGCTCCTTATCTGGCTAAAAAAATTAATAATTTTACTCCTTATTTTGGCATAAGATACTCTGATATGCGCACCACCATAAAAGAACCCAAAGACTCAGGCTGGGCAGATAATAACAAATACGAAGCAGATAAAAACTTTGGCATCTTCTTGGGAACAGACTACTTGGCAGGAGAAAGCATAAACTTAAACTTTGAAGGGAGATTCTTAGATGAAACTGCGGGAAGCTTTGCCGTAAATTGGGTGTTTTAAAAAACTATTCTCAATTTCTTAATTGCTAAAAAGATACTCTGCGATTCTTAAAACTTTACAAAGAGAGTTTTAAATTTCTTGACATATTTTTATTGTTTTGTTAAACTAACTTTGATAAAAGAATGAAATATTATTTTCGAAGAATAGAATTAGGAAAAATGTTTATTGATGTAGCAAAGTATATTGTTACAATCATAGTTATTGGTACTTTATTCTCGGAAAAGATTAATTTGCGTATCTTAGTGTTAGGAATTTGTTTAGCTTTAGCTATGGGAATTATCGGATTCCTAACCCTTCCATTGAAGGAGGATTAATAATGGCTATCACAGAAATTGCGTTATTAGGTGTGGGAATAATAATGTTAATTCTCTTCCTCTTTGCCAAAATTACTGAATATATTTCAGAAAAGCGTCATAAACACGCCTAATTAAAAAATTAAAATTTTAAAGCTCACCATTTAACTAAAAAACCTCTTTATCTAACATTTGTCAGACTACGTGGCAGGAGAAAATCTAAACTTAAATTTTGAAGGAAGATTCTTATGTCAAAAAGGGGTCAGGATTCTTATGTCAAAAAGGGGTCAGGCCCCTTTTTTAGGCCCTTTTTAATAAAGTATAACACAATCATAAGAATTGTCAAGTGTAAATTTTAAGGGGTGTAAAAGCAAAAAGTAAAGATATAGATATGGGGTCAGCAAGATATGGGGTCAGGCACTTTTTTGAAAAAAATTGCCAAAAGGGGTCTGACCCCTTTTTGTTTCACTCGCATAGCGTTGTGTCGGTGTCGGCGTCGGTGTCGGCGTCGGTTGTTCCTTCTGGCGTCGGTGTCGGTGTTCCTTCTGGTGTCGGTGTCGGTGTCGGCGTCGGTGTCGGTGTAGGTGTCGGCGTCGGCGTAGGTGTCGGCGTAGGCGTAGGTGTCGGCGTAGGTGTCGGCGTAGGTGTCGGCGTCGGTGTCGGCGTAGGTGTCGGTTTTTTGGGGGTACATCCTTCCAATATATTTGAACCAGGACCACACCACTTACCGAACATGCATACGTTGCCCACTTCATCTCTCTCTCCATTTTTACATTCTGCAGTATAAGAATCTCTTCCTGGTTCTCCTTCACTACTATATTCGTAGGGATCTCCTCCTGAGTAGCTTCCTTCACAACCAGGAGCACACCATCTTACCCATTTTGTTTTACCATCTCCACATGTTACCGCAACCCAGTCTGAACATGTTCCTCTACAATATTCCTCCCACTCATTTGAAGTTTTACATTCACAACCTCTTATTGTACATCTGCAACTCATTCCCTGACCAGTAATGGACTTGCTGCAGCTTGCCTTATCACATTCTTCACCTCCTCCTCCATATCCTATAATATCAAACGTAATATCATGCGTATACTCCTTTCCTGGCTCTAAATTTCTTAGAACATTAGTTTGTTTTTTAGGCTCAAGGCGGTCTAAATTATATTTTTTAGTTTTATCCAGTTTAGTGAATTTTATCAAGTATTTCCCATCTTTATCGGTCTTGGCTTCCTGGGTTTGCCTGTTTTCATCATTTTTGTCTTTTAACATAAGTTTAACAGTAATTCCTTCTTTAGCTTCTCCATCTTCCGTTACTTTACCCTTAATCCAAATTTCATCTTCAGGAACAGTTCCTTCAGCTTCTTCATTATCTTCTTCTTCAGCTTCTTCATTATCTTCTTCTTCATCTTCGTTATCTTCTTCCTTTATAGAGAAAGAAAATGCTTCTTCTACCGCATTGTAAGCATTGATTCTTTTTGCTAGTGTTCCCTCAATTTCTATTTCTTCAGCAGTAGCAAGGATTAACTCTCGTAGCGTATCTTTGTCAAGTTCAGGATTTAAGGTTAAAATCAAACCCGCAATCCCTGTAACAAAAGCACTGGACATAGATGTCCCTGCTAAATAACCGTAAGTATCGTCAGGTAGTGTACTATAAATGTCTCCCTCTAATTTATCCCCTGCCGGTGCAAAAATATCTACCCCTTCTCCATAAGCACTCTCGAATGGTTTTCCATACCAAGGATTATCAGTAGCCGTTCCTCCATAATCTCGTTCTGCAGTTTCCCAGCGTTCATCCACAAAATCGGTCCCTCCTACACCCAAAACCTTTCTATATCTTGCCGGATATAAAACACAATCTTCTCCATTTCTTCCTTTACCGGCATGATTTCCCGCTGCGGCTACTAATAAAATATCACTGGAAAAGGCAAGTTCAAAAGCATCTTCTAAAACTGGCTCTTCCATCAAATCCTCCCAAGTTCCCCACGACATGTTGATAATTCTCGCTTCTTTTTCAATCGCATAAGCTATAGCCTCAGCTAACACATCAGCCTCTACCTGCTCTCCTTCAGCATCCAGTGCTTTGATAATAATGAGTTTTGGGGTAGGGACAATTCCCGCAATGCCAATTCCATTATTTATTACCGCACCAATGATTCCTGTTAAATGTGTGCCATGGCCATTATCATCATCTGCTTCTTGGTCGTCATTTACAAAATCGTAATCTAAATCTTTATCAATGTTTTCCGCTAAATCCGGATGGTTAAGGTCACAACCCGTATCAATAATGGCTATTTTTATTTCCGGATAGTTAGCTTCGCAAATAGGAATTGGCTCAGGAGGAGGTGGTGTTGAATTGGTTCTGATTACTAATGTCTTAACTCCTCTACTATCGGAACTTGTAGCAGTATGAAGTTGTTCGCAACTTTTTTCATAATACTCCTTTACCACTTCCCACGCATCGGCTATCTCCAATACCTCTAGCGCCCATTGTTTTCCTTCCAAATAATCCGGGTCATTAGGCCAATAATCACTAACCACTGGTTTAACCACAGGTGGTTTGGGCAGAGAAGGAAGATTATAACGTTTTAATAAAGTGATAGGAATTATTCTATTTAAATAGGCTTCTACTCCTTCAATATTATTAGCCTCTTTGATTGCTTCCCGCTCCCTTCCTTCCTCTACTTTAAGTTTTGTATATTCTATTTTCCCCTCGGGCAAAACTTGCCTTATCATTATTTCGCCAGGAACATAAGAACCAGGTTTAGTAAGAAGTAAATCAGTTTTATCTAGATATTCTCTTGCCTTCTGGGTAATTTCCGGATGTTGGGCAAGAAGTCTGTTTAAGGTTTCTTTAGGCTTTACTTCTTTAATCTCTAAACCTCTTTCCTTTAAATATGCTACAACATCTACCTTTTCAGTTATCATTTTGACAGGTTTTTCTAATTTAGTAATTGCCGGCTTAGGAATTTCAAAAGAATTCTCCTCTAAAGCAAGCTCTTCCTTGGCAATCTCCCGAGTTTCCTCCTTTTCCGGCTCTTCAATTTTTGCCATCTCTTGTAGTGGAGAAACTCCTTTAAAGAATAGAGCCTTTATCCCAATGGCTAAAGCTAACCCCAAAATTACCACTCCTAATCCTAAAAACAGGCGATTTAAAATTTCTCCTCTTTTGTTATAAATTCTCTTTTTCATCTCAATCGCCCCCTTTAAAAATTTTATCCCCCCACGCTTTCTTCCCCTACTTTTCTTATCCATTTTACCCCCTTTTTGTTTATCCCTCCGGCCCCAAAGGGCCGGGGGGGGAGAATTTTTTTAAGGCTCAAAGAGTTTCTTTCCTTTCTTTCCCCTTCTTTCTTTCCTCCACCCCTTCATTTTACGCCTCCTTTATTTGAGCCTCACCTGAAAATAAGCAATTTCTGTGCCAGATAAGAAATGAACTTTAGCCTGATGAAATAACCATTCCTAAGTTGATGTTCACCAAGATGTTACATAAATATGTAAATTTTAGTTATGTTCGTAAATTTTATTTTCCGAAATAAAAAAATTTTAAAAAGTTGTAAACTTTTGTTGCAGAATAAGAATTATGAATGTAAATCACTAATATGATTGAAGTTATGACAGGTAACTATAGTTACGGGGTGGAACTTTTGTTGCAGGTGTTACTCCTCGCGCTGAGTGACACGCATTACTTCTGCCGGGGTAGTGAGACCCTTAAGCACTTTTTCCCAGCCATCCTGACGCAGAGTACGCATTCCCATCTCCATTGCCTTTTTCTTAATCTGGTCGCTGGAAAGTCGCTCCATAATCATTTTTCTTATTTCATTATTGATAACTAAAAATTCATAGATTCCCGTTCTTCCCCGATAGCCGGTAAACTTGCATTTTTCACATCCCTTACCTTCAAAGATGGTTATTTTGTCAATATCTACATTCTCCATTACTTCTAATTCCTCCAATACATCTTTACTGGGCTTTATCGCTTTTTTACAATCAGGACAAATTAGTCTTACTAAGCGCTGAGCAATAATACATTCTACAGAAGAAGCGACCAAAAATGGTTCAATGCCCATATCAATTAAGCGGGTAACTCCTCCACTCGCGTCATTGGTATGTAAGGTAGAAAACACAAGATGCCCGGTCAAAGCCACGCGAATAGCGGTCTCCGCAGTTTCTAAATCACGCACTTCTCCCACCATGATTACATCGGGGTCATGTCTTAATATCGAACGCAACCCTGCTGCAAAGGTAAAGCCAATCTTGGGATGAACCTGCAGTTGCACTATCCCTTTTAGTTGGTATTCTACAGGGTCTTCAATGGTAATAATCTTTATCCCGGGTTTATTTATCTTATTTAGACAGGCATAGAGAGTAGTGGTCTTTCCGCTTCCGGTGGGTCCGGTATTAAAGATAATCCCATGCGGCTTAGCAATCATTTCTTCAAGGATTTTTAAATCTCGCTCCGAAAGACCAAGCTCTTCCAGGCTATAAAGCATCCCCGGGCTTAAGATTCTTATCACTACACTTTCTCCAAAAACACAGGGAATAATAGAAATACGCAGGTCGTAATCTTTTCCTTTAATCTTAATAATTATTCTTCCATCCTGAGGAAGTCGGCGTTCAGCAATATTCAAATTAGACATAATTTTGATGCGGGAAACAATTGCCGAAGCAAAATGGCGAATTCCCGCCGGGACAGAGATGTCGTTTAAAACCCCGTCTATACGAAAACGCACTTTAAGCTCATCTTCGTAGGGTTCAATATGCACATCGGTAGCCCGCTCTTCTACTGCTTGAGTAAGCAATTGATTAACAAATTTTATTACCGAAGCGTCTTCCGCCAACTCCTCTACTTCTTCAGTTACTACTTCCGTAACTTTCTCTGTCTCCTCAACTACTGTCTTCTCCATCATTTTCTCTACTGTTCCCGCGCCTACGCCATAATATTTTTTTATCCCCTCAATGATATCTTTTTCTCCTGCTAAAACCGGTTTTACCTCGTAGCCTAAAAGTAGTCTTATATCGTCAATGGTATGAATATCCAAAGGATCAGTCACCGCAACCACCAGTATTCCATTTTCCATCTTAACGGGCATAAGTTTATAGTAAGAAGCAAATTTTGCGGGAACCTTTTTGATAATCTCTGGCTCTATCTTGGTTTCTCTTATGCGCACAAAAGGAATGCCTAATTGTTTGGAAAGAATAGGGAAAAGAACCTCTTCGCTTACAAACCCCATTTTCACTAAAGTAATCCCTAAAAATTCCTTGGTTCTTTTGTGTTCTTTTAGCCCCGCATCTAGTTGTTCAGGAGTAATTACCCCTGCCTCAATTAACATCTCTCCTAATTTTAAAGTTTCTCTTATTGCCATTATCTCTCCTTCGTCAGTACGGGTTAAAAGGTAATTTGTTAAAATGACAAATTAAATAGATTTTTCCATTTAACTATTAAACTATTTTTAACTATTTCCTCAGTACTTCCTTAAATTTCTCTGTCAACGCAGGAACTATTTCAAACAAATCCCCTACAATTCCATACGTAGCCACATTAAATATCGGAGCATGGGAATCTTTATTTATGGCCACAATTATCTTTGAAGATTGCATGCCAATTAAATGCTGGATTTGACCGGAAATCCCGCAGGCAATATAAATCTTCGGGCAAACTGTTCTTCCTGTCTGGCCTACCTGATGTGAATAAGAAATCCATCCGCTATCTACCGCTGCTCGTGAAGCACCGACCGCTCCACCCAAAACTTTTGCTAAATCTGCAATCAAATTGAAATTCTCCTGTTTTCCCAACCCTCTTCCACCAGAAACAATTATGTCTGCCTCGGCAAGGTTAACGGTTGCTTCTATTTCCTCTACAATATCCAACAACTTTGTGCGCGACAAGAGTAATTTCCCGTCATAATTACCCCGAATAATTGTCCCTTTTCTTGTCTTATCTATAGCCAATTCTTTCATTACCTTATGTCTTACCGTGGCCATCTGCGGTCGATAATCAGGACAAATTATCGTTGCCATGATATTTCCTCCAAAAGCGGGACGGGTCTGTAAAAGAAGTTTTTTCTCGGGGTCAATCGCCAAACCGGTGCAATCCGCGGTTAAACCAGTTTTCACATTTATGGCGACGCGAGCAATCAATGACCGGCCAATGGCTGTTGCTCCACAGAGAAAAATCTCTGGTTTGTATTTTTTAATCAATTCTGTAATAACATTAGTATAGGGCTCATCCTGGTAGTGATAAAGTTCTTCTGCTTCCACTAAATAAACCTTATCTGCTCCTCTCCAAAAAAGCTCTTCTATCCGCTTGTTCTCTATCTTATATCCCAAAACCACGCAAGAAACATCGGTTTTTAAATCTTCTGCCAAGCGCCTCGCTTCTCCCAAGAGTTCAAAAACTACCGGTTGTATTATTCCTTTTTTTTGTTCCCCAAAAACCCAAATTCCCTGGTAATCGGTAACCGGTGCTCGGTAATCGGTAACTGATTTCTCTAAAACAATAGCAGAAAATTTACAAACGGAAACACAGGCACCACAGAGATTACATTTATCAAGGTCAATAACCGCTAACCTCTGCTCTATTCTTATTGCCCCAAAAGGACAAGCCTTAACGCAGAGTTTACATCCCGTACATTTTTCTTTAATAACCACTATCCCCATCTTTTTATTTTGGTTAAATGGTAAATTGTTAAAAGGTTAAATAACAGAATCCTTTCTATTTAACTAATCAACTATTTAACTATTTACTAAATAATTTCTGATTTAAGTAGTTCCACCAACTTTTCCACCACTTCTTTTGTCTCACCTTCTAAAATTTGTCCGCCTTTGCGTGGTGGAGGCGTAAATATTTTTACCACCCGCGTCGGAGAACCTTCCAATCCCACATCTTTTTTATCCAAACCTAAATCTTGGATTCCCCATTTTTTAATTTCTGCACATCTTGCCCGAAGTTTTCCTTTTAATGAAGGTAGACGCGGTTCATTTATTTCTTTTACGACGGTAATCAAACAGGGAAGCGGAACCTCAACTACCTCATAACCTTCCTCCATCATCCGCTCAACCCTCGCCACATCGGCAATGGGTAACTGGTGCTCTGGTGTTCTAATCTCTTCCGTATGGATAAGGCTCGCCTTCTGTGGCTGGCGTTCTGATATTTTTATCTCCTCAATCTTCTTCACATAGGTTACCTGCGGTAGATCTAAATGGGCAGAAATTCCCGGGCCAACTTGAGCGGTGTCTCCGTCTATTGCCTGCTTACCGCAAATAATCAGGTCAAAATCGCCAATTTTCTCAATCGCTTTTGCCAAAGTATAACTGGTTGCCCAAGTATCAGAACCGGCAAAGGCTCTATCGGTAATCAAAATTGCTTCATCGCACCCCATGGATATAGCTTCACGCAATGCCTCTTCTGCCTGAGGAGGGCCCATGCTTATCACCGTGACTTTACCACCGTATTTTTCCTTTAAACGAATCCCCTCCTCTATAGCATACATATCAAAGGGATTAATAATCGACGCTACACCTTCCCGAATTAAAGTGTTTGTCTGGGGATCAATTTTAACCTCAGTTGTATCTGGAACCTGCTTGATACAAACAATTATATTCATTGTTGGTTAAATGGTAATTGGTTAAAAAGGTTAAATGTAATGGAACTTCGTTCTTTAGCCAATTTAACAATTTGACTAATTATTTTAGCGTTTCCTTAATGAGGTTCAAAGCAATAACATTACGCATAATCTGGTTTGTTCCTTCGTAAATCTGGGTAATTTTGGCATCGCGCATATATTTTTCTATGGGGTAGTCGCGCATATAGCCATACCCACCAAAAATCTGCACACAATCGGTAGTAACTTTCATACATACATCTGAAGCAAATAATTTTGCCATGGCGGACTCTTTGGCAATGTTTTTTTCTCCTTTATCCACTGCCCGGCAAACCGCATAAATCAAGGCGCGTGCTGCCTCAACATAAGTAGCCATTTCTGCAAGCATAAATTGAATTCCCTGAAAACTGGATATTGTCTGTCCAAATTGTTTTCTCTGCTTGGCATATTCTATGGTCAAATCTAATGCTCCTTGGGCAATACCCACTGCCTGTGCTGCTACCCCCGGCCTGGACATATCAAATGTTTTCATAGCCACAATAAAACCCATCCCCTCCTTACCTAAGACATTTTCTTTAGGCACCTTACAGTTATTAAAAACAAGTTCTCTTGTTGCGGAAGCGCGAATCCCCATCTTTTTTTCCTTTTTTCCAAAACTAAATCCTTCCATCCCTTTTTCTAAGATAAAGGCAGTAGCACCCCTTGCCCCTTTGCTTCTATCGGTCATCGCTATCACCGTATAAACCTCCGCTTCTCCTCCGTTGGTAATCCATTGCTTTGTTCCGTTTAAAATATAATAATCTCCTTTTTTCTCTGCAGTAGTCTGAATTGCTGAAGCATCTGAGCCGGCATTTGCTTCGGTGAGCGCAAAAGCCGCCAACTTCTTACCGCTGGCAATGTCCGGAAGATATTTCTTCTTCTGCTGGTCATTACCAAATAAAATTATGGGATAAGTTCCTAACCCCGTAGCTGCAAAACAAACCGCAATTCCCCCGCAGGCACGTGAGAGCTCTTCAGTAACAATGGCCAATTCCATAACCCCTCCTCCTAAACCTCCATACTCCTGGGGAATATAAACTCCAAACAAATCACTTGAGGCTAAAATTTTCATTATTTCCCAAGGGAATTCTTCGCTCTCATCATATTTTGCCGCTACTGGTTTTATCTTTTCTTCCGCAATCTTCCTTGCTAAATCACGAATCATCACCTGTTCTTCTGTTAAAAGATAATTTAGCATCTTTTCTCCTTTCCCTTACTTTTAATTTAACATTATTTTAGATATTATAGATATACGCAATGTCTTTGTCAAATTGCATCTTCTTAAGTTAACTTGTTATTATCAGATAAAGCCAAGCAAAAAGAGTTGTTATTACACCAATTATTAAACCTATCCCTAACCAGCGGAAGAATTTTATCTTTATCCCTTTCTCTTTCTCCAAAAGTCCCAAGGCAACAATATTTGCAGTTGAGCCAATCATCGTAATATTTCCTCCAAAACAACCTCCAAAAAGTAGTGCCCACCAGAAAGAATTCGTTACAAAGCCAAAAGAATGGAAACTCTGCACAATGGGAATAAATGCCGCTACCAAAACAACATTGTCCAAAATACTTGAACCAATACAGGAGGTCCAAAGTAAATTTGTAACCAAAACTTTAGGATTTTTACCTGCAAACTGCACAAGATATTTTGCCAAAACATCCGTTGCTCCCGTATATTTTAATGTTCCTGCTTTAGCAAATAAAAGCATGAAAAACAAAAGAGTCCACCAATCCACTTCTTTCTCAATATATTCTTTAGCCTTTCTGTGTTTCCAAACCATTACAAAACCAGCAGAAATCAAAGGAATCACCAAAAGTATGGTATTTGTTTCTAAATTCCATAATAATTCTAAACGGTGATGTAAACCAATAAAAAAAAGAGTAACCCCAAATATACCCAAACCTAGTCTTAATTGTTTTTCCGGAGGAACAGAAATAAGCTTAATGAGTATCTCATTGTATCCAAATTCTTTTATTTTCTTATCCAATTCCTTAATCGGTTTTTTAAAAATAACAAAGAATATAGAGATGGTTAGAAGCAGACAAAAGAACATCAAAGGAAATGCTCTAAAAATAAAATCCTCAAAAGTAAGACCGCCCTTTGCTGCAATTAAAATTCCAATGGGATTACCCAGAACAGTTCCTGAAGAACCAATATTCGTAGCCAGAACACACATAATGATATAGGGGGTAGCTAAAACTTCAAAATAATCACAAATCTCTAAAACAAGAGCACTCATAAAAATAATAGAGGTAACCTCATCCACTGCACAGGCTAAAATCGCTGACATTAAACACAGTACAACCACAAATTTCTTCGCTGTAAGTTTTTTTATGCGGATAATTAAACCTATCAACCAAGCAAAAAATCCAACTTCTTTCAATAACCCAATTAAAACCATCATTCCTACTAAAAAGAGTATCACTTCTAAAGAAGCAAATTTTATAACATTTTCTAAATCCACGGTTCTCGTCATGAGGAGAATAGCGATACCTAAGAAAGCGATGGCTAAACGAAAATCCCAGAACAATAATGTTCCCATAACCGAAGCCGAAAAAATAGAAACGCTTAAAGCCTGATGGGTATTCATTCCTATACTTATGGATAAGAACCCACAAGCGATAGCTGTAATAAAAAGAATCAGAAATTTTAAGAAAATTTTATTACTCATTAACAAACGCTTTTACTATATCCTCTCTGGCAATTATTCCCACCACTTTTTTATCTTTGTCCAAAACAGGGATGCGTCTTACCTTCTCGGTAAGCATGATACGGGCAACTTCACATAAGGCGGTATCTTCATTCACGGAAATAACTTCTCTACGCATAACTTCTGCAACTTTATGATTTTTTAGTTCCTCTATCTTTTTTCTTATCACTTTTGGGTTGTCATCATAAACAAATTTTCCCACTCTCTCCCAATAACTCGGTAAAACTACCTTTAAAACCTCTTTCTCAGTAAACATCCCCACAAGTTTTTCCTCTGCATCAATTACCGGCAACCCACTAATTCCCATCTGAAGAAGGAGATTTAAAGCCTCCCTGATACTCATCTCCGGAGAAAGACTCTTTACCTCTTTCGACATTACCTCTTTTACTTTCATCACTACTCTCCTTTTATAAAAGTAAATTCTTAAGTTAAAATTGCGCCGATAACTACGAATTTAAATATAAGTAATAACATTATACCAGATTAATCTCTCGATTTCCAGAAATATATGGGAATAATATAATAAAAAAAGGGACAACTTTAGAACAAATCTAATAATTGTCCCTTTTATCGGTTTTCTACTTTTAGGGAAATAGACTCTTCCTTTAAGAAAAACTCTATTCCACTGCTAATTCTATAACTTCACTACATTAGCAGCTTGTTTCCCTTTGGGTCCTTGGATTACCTCTAACTGTACTTCTTGTCCTTCATTCAAAGTTTTGTAACCTTCTCCTTTGATGGCGCTGTGATGCACAAACACATCTTCACCGCTGTCAAGGGTAATAAATCCATAACCCTTCTGATTAGAAAACCACTTCACTTTACCTTTCATCAACTTTATTCACCTCCTTTCTATTTAAATTACATCTATAAAAAAATCGTAAGGTGAAAATAAAAAAACCTTACGATTTAAAGATGTCCAACTACTTCCAATTTCCTCCTACTTTCAACCTTTACACACTCACTATATCACATTATAATTATTTGTCAAGGGAAAAAACTTTCTGAACTCGCTCTTACCAAACTATCGCCCTCTTTAATAACATCCATTAGCCCCTCCATAACTGGCTCTGCCACTGCCAAATCTTGATAAACCCGCGTAATCTCAAGCTTACCCAACAGTTTACTTCCCCGATAAACCTCAAATATTTCTCCCACCACTAAATCATCTTCTCTTCCTCCCATAACCACAAATTTATTTTCTCTATCTATGAATAGAACAACTGGCTCCTTGGTTATAGCAATTCTCTTCTCAACTTCCTTTTCCTTAGACATCTCTTTTAATTCCTCATTTTCTTTTCGTAAAACTTCTAACTTTTTTTCTAATTCCTTAATCCGATTATAAAAATCATACAATTGCACAAGAATCCGATATTGCTGGGCAAATTGTTCGGTTATATCTACCACAGTAAAATCCGGAGGAATCTCTGTGCTAAATTCTTTATCGTCTATTTCCGGATTTACTTCCACCTCCGTAACCTCTAAGGTAAAAATCGGCTCATCTTTTTCACTATAAATAATAAATTTATGAATAAAATTATACTCTTTATCTATCCAGATTTTGCATTTATTCCCCCAAAAAGGATATTTAGCCAAAATCCCAGAAATTATAGAGATCTCTTTATTACCTTTTTTCTCTATCCCTTCGTGGTTATAAACAGATAATAAATTGCTTCTTGAAATAGCAAAAATGTCCCAAATATTAAAATGTAAATCCTTACCGAAATACCATTTTATTCCAAACCAATTATGGTAGTCTCTTTTTTCTACTTTATTAGTTAAATAGTTATAATTTAAATTAATTCCTGTAATAAAATTTTCAATTATTTTTATTCTTTCTTCATCTTTTTTCTCAGAATAATTATTGACCATATTATTTATAACCCCGAAATCTCTTTTAAAAATAATCTCTCCTTTCCCTGAGTATCTGCCATATTTTGTCCTCGGTATTTCTACAAAATAATAAATCTTGGCTGTAGAGATCTCTTCTCTGTTAAACAAATCTAAGTTGTCTACCATACACTTTGGAGAAGAAAACCAAAGAGACGAAGCCAACAAAATGACTATAAATAATAACCTACTTTTTTTCATATAATTTTAGCAAAATCCCATCTAGCCACTGTTCGAATATAGTCAGGTAGTTTTTATCCATCCATGACTTAACTTTTTGGGAATTTTCATCTAACTTGCCGCTTCTCGGACAATCAGAAAAAAGCATCCATATTCTATCACTATCAAATCCTATTAATCTATTTACAGGAATCCAGTTATTTCCTTCAGAATGAGGTCTGTTCCAATTAGTATCCCATATTTCTGGAGAAAAAACATAAAAACATAATATCCCTTTATTTTGTTTATAAAAATTAAATTGTAGAAATACATGGGTATTTATAATACATATTATATCATTTTTATTCACTCTTCTTTCTAAATAATTAATTACAGGCCTTATAGGCTTTTTAACGTAAGCACCTGTATGGTGTGTAAGAGACGAATGTGTGATACCTTGGTAATAAAAAGATAGACTCTGAACTAACAAAAAAAATATAGATAATTTTACAAAATATTTTAACTTCTTCCTCCCTATGGACTCTAAACCTATCCCTAAGATTAAATAATAATAAGGAGAAGAAATCATTAAGGCACGATCAAGATAGATGGAAAATAAAAATTTAGAAAAGAAAAAGGCAAATAAAATGGGTAAAATAAATAACATCAAACATAACCAAAAGTTGCTCTGTAATTCTTTTTTTTCTCTAAGAAAATTTATGGCGGAGAGAAATAAAATAAGAGTCAAAAATAATGAATATTTATACGCCCAATTAGGAGCATTATAACCTAAATTAAAATTTTCTAAAGTTATAAACAAAGATTTAAAACTAGGCACAGGTATCCAAAATCCATCTATAATACAGCACAGATTTAATAGAAACCGCGGTAGCCAAGGAGAAAGGAACAAAAAAATAATTAATATACTTATTGTAAGCCAATAAACATAATATTTTTGTTTTTTAACAAACAAAAATAATAAAACAATAAATAAACATACTAGCAAAAAGGTAATATAAAAATAGTGGAGATATATTCCAACAACAGATAAAAAAGTGAAGGGAAATAAAAATAAAATCTTTTTTTCCTTTAACCCTCTAAATAAAAAATATGATGACAAAATACCACACAAAACCAATGCACTATAAGGTCTTGCCTCCTGAGAATACCAGATATGAAATGGATTAAAAGCCAATAACCCGGTAGAGAACAAAGCGATTTTCTCATTAAATAAATTTTTTCCCAACAAATAAAGTGAGGCTATAGATAACATACTGAAAATTAAAGACGGAATACGAACAGTGGATTCAGAGAATTTAAAAAATTTTATCCAATAATAAAGAAGAGTATAATACAGATAAGAATTATTCGCTAATCTAAAATTCTGCGCAGTCTTAATCGCTAAAATCTCATCATACCAGAGTTCCCACTTTCCTAAACAGTAAATCCTTATCCCCAAAGCTAATAATAAAACTATTAGAAGAATAACCTTAATTCTCATTATTTTTTATTTTGTTTTTACATATTTAAATTTTCTAAAATCGATGTAATTATTTTAAAATCTATTATATAATATTCTACTAACAAATATTAAAATCTGCAATACAGTTTGTGTTCAAAAAAAATGGGAAGTATTTTTTTTATTAAAAAAGAAGGCCTTAAAAATTTCTCCTTACAGTTTTATAATTATAAAATTAAATTACTCTCTGACATCCCCTTACTTATTAACTATCTAAAAAAAAACTACCTTAACTTACCAAAAACTACCCCTCAAAAAGAGATAGAGATTATATTTCTAAGAAAACCAAAAACAAGTAAATCAATAAAGTGTAAATTTTCTCCACGAAAAATGCATTTTAATCATACCCCATTTTATGAATATTTCTTAGATTTTGAAAATCTTTCAGCATTTATAACTATGCACAAATATCTCAATAATCCTATCGGATATTATGCAATTTTCCAAAATACGCTTAAAACATTGCTTCAAGCAGAAGGATTCTTTTCAATCCATGCCTCCAGTTGGACAAATGATAGAATTTCCGTACTTGCTACCGGCAAAAGTGGGGCTGGTAAATCTACTTTATTAATTAATGCTATTCAGAAGGGATATAAAATAGTAGGAGATGATTCTATTTTTATCGCTAAAAAAGAACATATCATAACTGCGGGATTACCTTACATAGGTGGATTTAAAAAACAAAATTTCAAGTTGGATTTAGCAATTAGTAATTGGATTAATAATTCAAAACCAACGCATATCCTTTTTTTGGAAAAAGCTGATGATATCTGCCATTTCCAAATTGTTATTCCTTCTCTAAAAGAAACTTTGCTGAAACTTCTTTGTGAAATTTTTCCCCTACGATTTGCAGCCGTAAATAAGGTCTTTTTGACTAAAAGAGTGATTGCACTTTTATATACATTGACACTTCAGGCAAAAAGTGTTATATTAAAAATCAATCCCTTATTATTAAAAAAAGCAAATTTAAAACAAATAAACCTATGGCAGAAAATAGAAGAAATTATATTGAAACAATACATATAGAAATAACGCGTTCCTGCAATTTAAAATGCAAATATTGTTTTTTGGAAAAAGATAATATCGAACTAGACAAACAAATCTATCTTTGCCTATTGGACGAGTTAACTAATCTTGGAACCCTGACTATTACCCTTACCGGAGGAGAACCTTTAATTAGAAAAGATATATTCTATCTTATCCAAAAGGCAAGAAAAAAAGGATTTAAAGTAGGGCTTCTTACCAATGGAACTTTAATTGATAAATCAACTGCCCATCGTCTATTTAAACACGGTGTATTTGATTTTAAAGTTACTCTTTACGGTGCCAATGAAGAAACCTATGAGAATTTTACTGGAAAGAGAAAATTTAAAAATGCTCTAAAGGGGATTGAAAATCTTCTTAACATTGGAGCAAATATAGGCTTAATTTATCCTATTAATACTCTCACTTATAAAGGCATCCCAGAAATAAAAAAAATATATAATAAATTAAAAAAAAATAGAAAAAATATAAATCTTAAATTCTCTTCTACAATTGCTCCTACCCGAAGATTTTCTTTGAAAACTTTAGAATACGAACTCCCTCCCGATGGTTTAATTACCTTAGTCAATCGCTGGAAGATCAAATTATACAAATTAGACCGTTCTCACTTAATCCGTTTTAAAAATAATCCTATTCCTTGTGGAGCAGGTATAACAAGGTGTTATATCTCTGCAGAAGGACGGGTCTTTCCATGCGCAGTTTATTATAAAGAAGCGGGGAATATCCAAAAGCAATCCCTTACAGATATATGGTATAATTCTCCTTTATTCACAAGACTACGAGAGTTGAAATTTTCTGACTTTAAAGATTGTCAAACATGCTATTATAGAAATATCTGTATATTCAAGTGCCCTGCAGTTTTTGAATTCTATAGCGGTAATCCCACAAAATGCCCCGATAAAATATTCTCAAAGGCAAAGAGACTAACAAATTTATTAGCAAAAGGAGGTTAGAATAATGGATAAGAAAAACATAATTAAAAATCAAGAAAAAAGAAAATATGAGAAACCCACAATAAAAAAAATGAATAAATTTCCCAAAGGCATTGTAAACACTCAATGTATATATTCTCCACCGCAATGTGTTGACATAATAGTGTGTGAGTAGCATGGAAAAAAACAAAAAAGTAATTAAACCTGAATTTATATTTAAAAAGAATAAAAACAAACTTGCCTGGAGAAAAATAGAAGATACTTTAGTTCTTTTATATATACCTACTAATGAAATATATGAACTTAATCGCACTGGAGCATATATTTGGGATAAGATAGATGGTAAGAAAAACATAAAAGAAATTATTGTAGAAATGTGCACGAAATTCAATATAAATTATACTCAAAATTTGAAAAGAGATATAATAAAATTTATAGAAAAATTATGCAAATGGGATATTATTAAAATTAAAAAATAATAATTTAGTAGGTATATATAGAAAACGAAAGCTATATTTGATTCTTGTTTTTTGATTATAAGGTTTTAAATTATAAAATTTTGCAAATTGTTCTAAGGGAATGTTTAAAATATAATAAATTGGTTCAAAGAAACCATCATAAAATAAAAAATGGCTCTGAAGGTAATTTTTTCTCAGATTTTGTGCGAGCAAGTCATTAAGAAAGCATAATTTTTTGAGTATTAGTTTTTCGATAATTTTCCTCTTATAATTAGATAATGGAATTTTTTTTGCAGAATATTTAAGCTCAGGAATTTCAATAATAGAATTGGCTAAGAAAATTAGAAAATAACTACACGACCATAAACCTTCTTTTTTAGCTTCTTTTAAAAAATAATCCCAATCAAAATCCGAACCGTATTTCCTAAATAAAAGGGCCGTATCAATAACATATTTAAAAGAAAAGGGATTACCAAATCTTCTCAAATGTAAAGCCAGAGAAAATAAATTATCCTCAGGAGATAATAAATTTATATTGTTATTATTTTTGATCCTAATTGTTCTTAGCCTTTTCCACAGATTGGCCAAAACATATCTACCTTTCCTTTTAAAATCAAGCGCCCAATGAAGATCTACCATAATGGGTAAATCATTGTTTTTTTCTTTATCTCTAAATGAAATGTGACATTGATATAACTTCCAATAAGCTTCCTCTAAACCATGCAAGTCTTTTTGAAAACCCAAGTTCATTAAAACACTCTCTCCTTTACTATAATATTCTCTACGTATTAAAATATCTATATCAGCAATAGACCTAACATAAAAACTATCATATAAATCCAATAAAAAGGCAACTCCTTTAATGGGTAATATTTCTATTCCCTTTTCTTTAAATTTATCGTATAATTTTATAAATTCTTCAAATATTATATGGTTCTTAAACCCTGTATTAAAATAAAACCACTCAAGCAGAGTTTTTGTCTTTTGAGGAATTAAATGAAACAGCGAGGATATAGCCAAGTAAAACGCAGGGGCTATCTCATGATATATAATTAATTTATCCAATATTTCCCAATTTATATGCTTATTTTCTAAAATACGCTTTATTTCGTTTTTATGCCCACCATTAATTACGGCCTGAAAAACATTTCGAATTAAATACAATTCTGAAGATTTAAAATATCTCATATAAACTTATTATCCCTAATCGAGTAAATAAAGTTATGCGCCTGCGTTTATTAAGTATTTTATGCAGAAGATAAATTATCTCAAAGGTTGCTTTAAAGACAAGTAAATTAGTGAATATTAGATATAAAAACCTTGGGATATCATATAATAATAAAAATACTAAATTTTTTAAAAAATAACCCCAACTTTCATTCTTTAGCATCGTTAGAAAGCGATTACGAAAAGAAAGATATTGACGCATTTTTCTACTTAAACCAAAACTATTTCCTAAATGATAGCATAAAGCATTTGGTATGAATAATCCTTTAAAACCCATTAAATTTGCTCGCCATGCCAAATCTACATCCTCAACTAAGAAAAAGAAATCGTTATCAAAATATTCATTATCACCAATTTTTATTTTCTCAAACATTTCTTTTTTATATAAAGCACAGGCTGCAGACGGGCCAAAAATATCTCTTTTATCATCATATTGACCAAAATCAATTTCGCCCTCCCCTCGATTATAAAATCTCCTTATGCGCGTCAAAATAATTCCTGTAGAATCAATAGTTTTTTTATCCATCTTAAGAATCTTTGGACTAAACATCCCAACAATTGATGAACTATTCTCTGCCTGATTTATCAATTCTCGTAAGAAATTTTTTTCCAGAATTACATCACTATTTAAAGTAAGGATATATTCTCCTTGAGAAATCGCAATTCCCTGATTATTTGCCCGACAAAATCCTAAATTTTTTTTATTTTCAATCAATTTTACTTGAGGAAAATTATCTTTTATAAATTCTTTTGTCCTATCTAAAGAGTTATTGTCCACTACAATCACCTCAAAATCCTTAAAATCCTGTCTAAAAATTGAAATAAAGCAATCTTTAATTATTTTTATTGCGTTACAGGTTACAATGATTATTGAAATCTTTGCCATAAGAAATTAAGTTCCTTCAAAAAACGGATAAAGATTTTCTTGGTTGTTTTCCAAAATCCGTATTTTTTCCATACATAAATTAGCCAATTAAGCCATAAGCCAGTTTTAAAGCGATAGACAAAATATAAATGGTCTCTTATCTTAAAAGCTAAATTTTTTATTTCTTCAATTTCTTCCTTTTTATATTTTGGATAACTTACTACACTGAAATTCCCTCCATCAAATTTAGAATAATCATTTTCTACCAAATAACCTTTTTCCTTTACCAATCTATAGAATTCTGTTCCGGGTTGAGGTGTGCAGATAGAAATCTGGGTATTATCAAGAAGACCATTAATAATTAATCTCTTCATTAGTTCTATAGTCTCTAAATCGCTCTCTTTTGTTGAACCCCAGGCACCAAACATAAATGTTCCGTAGGTTTTTAAACCAATGCCTTTGGCTATTTTCAATATAGAAAACAATTTCTCCAAATTAAGTTCTTTGTTTATTGATTTCGCTACACCTTGATTTGCAGTTTCAATGCCAAATCTAATCTTATAATATCCCGCTTCACGCATTGCCTCAAGCACCTCCTCATCCATAAACCAGATATCGCACATCGCCTCATAATGAAGTTTATTTAAACCATTCTCTTTTATTGCCTGGCATAAATTCAAAACAAAATCTTTTCTTACATTGTGCACCTCTTCATCAAAAAATATTCCCTCCATTTGATGATATCTATTTTTTAAATATTTTATTTCAGAAATTATATTCTCAATTTTTCTGGGACGCCAGTTAGCTTGAGCATAATAAATATTCCTTGCTACACAAAAATTACAATTTCTCGGACAACCCCTTGAGGCATACATCTGAATCTCTATATATTCTGAAGATGGCTCTCCAGGCATACCGTAATCGATACGCCTAACATCTTCATCCTCAGGGAATGGAAGAAAATTAACATCTAAAAGAGGTCTCCGTGGATTAGGATAGAGCCCTAAGATATTTTTTGGGTCTTTTCCTTGTAATAACTCTAAAACAGTCAACTCATATTCACCAATACAGACATAATCTACTCCTCTATTTAGCAATTCTTCAGGAAAGGCTGATGCATGTTGTCCAACAAAAATAATCTTTGTCCCTAAATTTTCCTTAATCTTTACAGCCAATTCTAAATTTTCTTCAATCATCCTTGTAGCGGATTCCATAATTAACCAATCTGGCTTTTCCTGTAATAACTTCTTATAATAATTTTCTAAATCCAGTCTTTCCAAGCAACCATCTACCAATTTAATTTTATGGTCTGTTTCTCTTTTTAGAAGTGAAGAGGTATAAGCTAACTCCCAGGGATAATAGGCAAACCAATTATTTAAAGACCTTACTCCTTCAGACCAGCGCGAAGGAGAATGGATTATATAAAAACCATTTTTATCTCTACCGATAGAATTAGCCAAAACTACCTTCATAATTTTACAATCAAGGACTGTCCTGTTTTGCCAAATTGAAAAGTTTTTTGCCGATAATTTCTAAAGAATAATTCTCCTTTACAGTCTTTAAGGCCTGCTCACCTATCTCTTTTCTAATCTGATAGTTTATCACTAAGGTTTCTAATTTTTTAATAAATTCTTCTTTATCAGTGGCTAAGAAGCCATTTTCTCCATCTTTAATAATACAGCTACACTCACCAATATTACTACAAACCACTGGTTTTGCCATCGCCATATATTCAAAAAGTTTAGTTGGGCTTTTGGCTAAATTGAATTTTGTATTCTGAATTAGAGGAACTAAACCGATATCAATTATAGAAAGATAATCAGGCATTTTGTCTGGTTCAATCCAACCTTTTAGAGAAATATTTTTCTCTCCAACTTTATTAATCATTTTTTCTAACTCACCAAAATAAATTCCATCTCCTGCAATTTCCAAAAAAATATTTTCATATTTCTTTCTCAATTCTAAGAAACAATCAATAACAAATTTTATATTTTCTATATCAGGTTTCCTGTGCATTGTTCCTATCCAGGAAAAAATAATCTTAGAATTGTCTCTGTTAACTTCTTGAGGCTTAAATTTTTCCGTATTTACTCCTGAAGGAATGTAATATGTTTTTTTATTAAATTGAATTAGATAATTTACTAAAAATCTGCTTGCCCCAATACAAAGAGAAGCAGTTTTTGCCAATCTGCGAGTTAAAAACTCTGCCTTGGAACTTGGTAAAATGCCAAAGTAATATTTCGGATTTTCTCTTATCTCCCAATCATCTAAATCAAAAATTATTTTATTTCTATTTAAAATTGATAAAAACCAGGAGGCGAAAGTATGGTAATGGAAGCGGTTAATAAAAAATATAGTATCTTTCTCTTTTTTGAGTTTTTTAATGGCTTTTAGGTTATATCTTATTTTATCTCTTAATCTTAACTTATTTTCTTCTTTCCCTGATTTAGCTCCTAAGTGGTCAGCGAAAGATAAAACTTCGGTATCCATGCCATATTTTTTTAATTCTTTTGCGAAATTATAGCATCGAATCCTTGCTCCCGCTAAATCATAACTTTCACGGGTTATAAAAACTATTTTCTTCATTGAAGTTAAAGATATTTTACTATATTATAGGTAATATGCAAAGTAAATGCTTTAATTCTGACTATGCCTATTTTTACGATTTAATCTATAAAGATAAAGAATATAGAAAAGAGACTGGTTTTTTAGAAAAATTGTTTAAAAAATTTCTCAATAAAAAACCTAAAGATATCTTAGATTTAGGTTGCGGGACAGGAAACCATAGCCTAGAATTGATCAAAAGAGGATATCGGGTTACAGGGATAGATATTTCCAAAGATATGGTTAAAATTGCCAAAGAAAAATTAAACAAAGCAGGTTTAAGAGGAAAATTTTTAGTAAAAGATATTACAAACTACAGACCGAGAAAAAAAATTGATGTGGTAATTTCTTTGTTTGCAGTGATAAATTATATTACCGAGATAAAATCGCTAAGGCAATTATTTAAAAATGTCTATGCAAGTCTAAAAAGAAATGGTCTTTTTGTTTTTGAAGTCTGGAATGCTTTGAAATCAACCGATTCTTTTTCTCCAAAAAGTTTTAAGGAAATAAAATTTAATAATAGTAAACTGATCCGCGAGGGAAAAATAAAAATTGATGAATTAAAACAAGTTTGCAGAATTGATTATAATTTAAAATTATTCAAAAATGATGGACTTCTTAAAAACTACAAAGAGACACATATTTTAAGAATTTACTCTCCTTATGAATTAGAAAGGTATCTCAACTTAGCAGATTTAAAACTAATAAATATCTATCCCTCATTTGAATTTATAAGAATAAAAAATGATGACTTCCATATTATCTTTCTGGCAAAAAAATAGAACTAAATTTTTCTTAATTCTCATTTTTATTTTCCATACAATAAACAATTTTATAATTATCTCTCAAGACAATGCCCCTTTCGTAGAGGATCAATTAGGATACTACTCTTCTTCGCTTAGAGTATACGAAGCTATAAGAAATCCGTCATTGTCTTTTAAAGAAAGAATATGTTTAATTTTTGATACTAACTCGATTTACCCTTTTTTGAGGCATATGGCTACTTTACCATTTTTTATCCTTTTAGGACCTTCTCTTAAAACAGCTCTTCTATCAAATCTCTTATATCTTTTTATCTTAATCTATGCGTTATATAAAATTGGAGGAATCTTAGATAATGAATATACCGGAATGGGCACTGCTCTATTGGTGAGTTTTTACCCGGGAATCTTTGGATTTTCCCGTGTGTATATGTTAGATTTTTCTATTACAGCTTTAGTAGCTTTATTTTTTTATTTTTTGCTTGAATCCGAATATTTTCAGAAAAAAATATACTCTTTTTTTTCGAGCCTAACCATTATAATTGGATTACTTCATAAACAAACGTTTCTTATTTATTTTTTTATCCCATTCTTAATATATTCTTCTCACGCTATTTATAAATTTGGGAAGATAAAAATAATTAGTATTTTGTTTTTTGTCTTACCCTTACTTATTGTTTTACCGTGGTATCTCCAACATATGCCTGGCCAACTCTATCTGTTGAATGCGGCAAACACATCATTTACGATCAATAGGTTAAATAATATATACAAATTCTCTTGTCTAAACCTCTGGAAATATCAGCTTTATCCTCTATTAACTATTCTTTTATTTTTCTGTCTTTTTTTATATTCTATTACAAAATCTAAACACAAGATATTTATTCTAAGTTGGTTATGCACGCCTCTTTTTTATTTTCTTTTTTTCACTTACGAAGATTTTCCTAGACACACTCTTCCGTCACTACCTGCCTCAGGAATAGTTATTGCTTATGTTTTAAATAATCTTCCTCAATACATAAAAATTTATAAGGGAAAAATCTTAAACTTATATAAACATAAAATATTTCTATGTCTTTTTTTATTTTGTCTGGTTCAATTTTTTATTATCAATTATAAAAAGGATAAATATATCTTTACAAGTATTGATTTTGATAAAAGAACACACAGAGAGGGAATGCTTTACGCCGTTAGTTTTGATTACGAGGATATAGATAATATTATAGACTTAGTTATAAAAGACATGAAACTAAATAATGAAAAAATGATATTCATTATCGGATTAGCTACAGATGATTTATTCGAAGATATATTGCGATTTAAAATTATACAACGATGGAGAATTCCTTATGTTTTTGAAACAACACTTGAAAAAATATCCCATAAAATTAAAGACAAAATGCTTACCCCCCGAGTATTATTATTCCTATTTAATTTAGAGAAAGATTGTCACGGAAGTCCAAAAATAATTTTTCAGCCATATAATTTTGATTATATTTTAATTACTGAGCCAATTGAAAAATACAGCGATGCTTTTTATTCTTTAAGAGAATTAAGAAATCCTCTGTTTAGACATAAATTATACACTTTTTTACATGAAGTTATAGAGAAGAACTACAATATTAAAATTTCGTATTCTGAAGCAGAAAAGTTATTTTTTGAACTCTTTCTTGAGATACAAAATAATCAATACAATTATCAACTATTAAAAAAAATTGAACTACCAAAATCTATTTTTAAAAACCCTTATCCTAAAATTTATTATCTCTATAAAAGAATAAATCTCTAAATTTAAGCCTTATTACCATCAGAAAATAGAAGAGAGAGTTCTTAAATAAAATGAATAAATTGGAACCAATTTTGCTTTTCCCCTTCTTTCTTTCCCGAAATATATAAGGAGCTTCTTTTATTTTAAATCCTTTCCTCTCTGCCTGATAAATGAGGCTTAGACAATATTCACCATATTTACCTTCTATTTTTAATTCCTCTAAGAACTCTTTTTTTGTAATAACAAAGCCCGATGTGAGATCGTTAGTTTTTGTATTTAATATTTTTTTACTCAATAAATTAAATAGTCTTGATGTAAGAATACGCATTCTACTTTCTCTTAAATCTTTTCCTCCTTCAATATAACGCGAACCTAAAACTATATCATACTCAGACAAAAAATCAACCATCTGTGGAATAATCTCTACGGGCATAGATAAATCTGCATCCATCCAGCCCACAATTTCGGTAGAAGCATTTTCTATCCCTGTTCTAATTGCCGAAGCTAATCGGCTTCCTTTATTTTCAATCAAGATGATATCATTGTCTTTCGCCATAAATAATTTTACTATTTTTTCTGTTTCATCTGTAGAACTATCATCAACAAAAATTACAATTGTATCTTTAAGGGTTTTTTTTAATTTCTCAATTAAGATTTTTATATTTTCTTCTTCATCTCTCACCGGCAAAATTAAGGTAAAATTTCTTTCCATTCCTCAACTCTTATTTACATATTAGGGTTTTTAAGAAGAAGATTTGTAATATTTTCAGGAAATAATATGCCTTTTTGAATAACTATAAAATTTCTCAAATATTCTATTTTCTCGACTGCAATTCCTTTGGGAATATCTCTGGATAACATAAATAAACCTGCAAAATCAGGCCTTTCTAATAATTTCGAAGAAAACCCAATTAAGAAATCAAATTCCTCTATATTAAATAAGAAATGTTTATTGACCTTATGAGGATAGCAGCCGTCACAACTTAGAAAAATCTTATTTTCAATATTAAATGCCTTAAGATAATTACTCAGCATTACGCAATCATCACCTTTAAAAAATTCTTCTTCTATAATCCCTATTTTATTTTCAGATTTAGAGAATTGAATTATTTTATTATTAAATTTTTGCATTACTATGTAGTAATTATTCCTTTCTGGTGGATGAGCCCATTCAGTATCAACAAAAGGAAGATACTTATAATAACTGATTAAAAAAAATTGTAAGATTCCTAAAAAGAGAAAAGATAAAATAAGAATTTTTTTACAATCTTTTTAAGAGGAGAATCTAATAATCCAAATACTGAAATTAATACGATTGATCCCAATAGAGGAAATAAATACCTCCGGTGTTTGGTTATGATTAAAGAAAAAATAAAATATGTTATAAGAAACCAAAAAACAATAAATTTAAAATTCTCTTTTTTTATTGCTCTAAAACAAAAAAATAGACCTAGCAAAAACATAACTGTAAAAAGAGGAGAGATGTTTAAGCAAATTCCTTTAAGATAAAATGTGAGGCGAGATAAAAAATTATTTCCTACAAACTGGGAAGTAACATTCTGGGTCAGGATATGTTCGTGAAAAATAACTAACCCATCTCTTGAGAATAATTGACTCCACCAGAGTAAAGAAATTAATAAAGCAATGTTTAACGAAATTATAATATTTAATAAAATTTCCCTTGAGATGTATTTCTTATCTTTAAGAATTACAAAAAGAAAAGGCCATATCATAAAAAATATTAATTGTATTTTTATAAGTGTACCAAACCCTAAACTAAAACCAAAAAGAATACTAAATTTACGATTTTTAAAATTATCAGTTTTTAAAAGAAAAAAGGTTGTTAGAATTACAGCACTTGTTAGTGGAAAATCAATTCCATATTGTCTGGATAATCCAAATATTGCCGGATAAAAAGAAATAAAATAAGCAGATAATATCCCTACTTTGGGAGAATGTATTTCTCTACCTAAAAGATACATACCAATAATTAAGATAGCTAAATAAATTATATTACTAAACCTTATGAAAAATAATATATCTTGAGAGATAAAAGATAAAAAAGCAGTAATTAAATGAATAAATGGAGGCCATATTAAAGGTGAATAATTTTTAATATTAAACAGAAGAGTTAAGAACAATTCTATTTTTTTAATGAAATTTCTTGAGAAAAAAATATTTTTTCTAAATTTTCCCGAAGTAATAAAACTATTCCGATATGATGCGCAACATCAGCTCCTCTACTCCCATAATCTCTTTTTATCCAATAATAATTATTTATCATATGGAATAACAATAATATAAGAATTAAAAAATGATATCTATATCTCACAATTTTATTCCTCATTTTCTAAATACTTTGCCTCCGCACCTATGCTATCTATCATCAAATGATAAGATTTATTATTAATTATACTCTGTGCGGCAAGTTTTCCCATTTCTATAGCATGGTCTTGATTATTATACCCAAAACAACCAGCTCTACCAATGGTTATAAGATTTTCAAAGATACTTAAATAAGCTTTTATTTTTTCCAGATACTTTTTATAGTCTAAAGTATAGACTGGATAAGCAAATTTTTCTTTATGAAGATAATAGTCCATAATATCACCTCTTTTTAAAAAACCTAAACTTTCCAGCCAAGGAAGCGCAAGTTCTAAACACTCGTTTTTATTCATATTATAAATTTCATCATCAGCCCAGCAAAAGAATTCTAAAAGTAAGGATGTTTTACCCTCGGGAGACATTTCTTCACTAAAGTTTTTAGGTTCAGTTATTCTCCCAAAGGGGATCTTTTTATCATAGAAATAAATCCATTGGCAAGGAGAGAATGAATTTCTGTCTATTGTTATAAAAAGGCTAATATGCGACCTGAATCTTAATTTGTTTGTAGCCTGAATAATCTCTTTAGGAGGGAGTGGATTTAAAAGAGATAAAAATTCACTTATAGGAATTGAAGAAACAACATATTTGGGATAATAAACCGATTCAAGCCCATTCTCATTTATAATAATTTTTTTTATTCTATTGCCGTTATGAAAAATCTCTTTTGGAAAACTATTTAATTTAATCGCACCTTTTGCCAGAATTACATTCTTAATCTTTTCATATATCGAACCAATTCCTTTCTTGGGGTAATAGAAATAGTTTACTAAACTCCTACATTGTTCCTTCGGGCTGAAAACCAAATTTTTAATTACTACAGGAAGAGAAAGAGACTTTATTCTCTGTTCAAACCAGTAAGAGGAAATATCTGATGCAGGCAATTCCCATATCTTTTCTGTATAATTGAGTAAATAGTATTCAGCTAAATATCTGCCAAAATTATTAATTGCTTTTTCTTTAAAAGAACAAATATCGTTAATTCTTACTAATCTTTTCTTAAATTGCTCATAAAAATAATCCCTAATAAATCTTTGCACTTTTAAAATATCTGTGCTTAACAAAATTTCTTTAAATTTTAAAGGATAAGAAAATAATTTACCTTGATCATGAAATTTTGTACATCTATTAAGCTGTGTCCAATCTTTTCCCATCAAATCACTTAAAAAATTTAAGAGTGATTTGTTTTTGGTATAAAACCGATGGGCCCGATATCTGTCTTAAACCCATCATATTCTAATGTTTTTGCTAACCCTCCTACTTGTTTTTCTTTCTCTATAATAATAAAAGATTTTTTCGCTTTATATAAATAATAAGCCGTAAAGAGCCCTGACAGACCTGCGCCTATAATTAAATTTTCTTCCTTATCTGACATAAATTAGATATTATTTAGCAAATTTACTATAAACTAAATTCAAACAATTAATGCCTGTCTTCCAATTATATATTTCTTCTGCTTTTTTGCGAGCAAGAATTCCTAAATTTAATCTTAATGTCTTACTCTCAAGAAGTCTTAATATATTCTGTGCTAAATCATAATAATCACTGGGTTTAACAAGAATACCGCATTCCTTTATCATTTCTTTCACCTCTCCAACATTTGAAGCAACAATCGCTTTACCCGAAGCAAGATACTCCACAATCTTCAAAGGGCTCTTACAGCGTGTAATTTTATTATCTTCAAAACAGGCTACACAGACATCTGCAGAGGCAATAAATTTAGGAACCTCATCATGAGGCACGGGTCCGGTAAAGATAACTCTACTATCCAAATTAAGTTTTTTTGTAAGTTCTTTAAGAGAGTTTAATTTAAAACCTCCTCCAACAATAAGAAAGTCAACTTCTTCGTCCTCTTTTTTCTCTAAGATTTTCTTTGCGGTATAAATAAATTGCTCCGCATATTGCCCACTGTGGAGCTGACCAAGATAAAGAACGACCTTCCCTCTCAAATTAAATCTTTTTCTCACCTCCTCTCCCGATACAGAGGGATTAAATTTTTCCAAATCTGCACCCACAGGGATAATACAAATTTTTTCCTCAGGAACACCCAATTTAATACATAAATCATAAAGGGCTTGACTGGATACAGAAATTGTACCTACCAAGTGAGGAATTAAATTCTCTGTGATCCGCATAAACTTTCCCACAATATTTCTCAAAAAGTGAGAATCAGGACATTCATAAAATATTTCTGTCTCCCAATCATCCCAGTCATAATGAATAGGCTTATTATTTAAAAAAGAAGCAAGCAAAGCAGGGATAGACACCCAATAAAAACACTTTTGGAAATGAATTATATCTGCCCATTTTGTTAATTTATTTACTATAATTATGTTTTTAATGAAATTGATTAAACTCAATTCTCTTCTTAAGGGGATTACTTCTAAAGAAGGATTGAGATATTTTGGTTTAGTCTGGGCATTAAACTCGAGAGGGAAATAAATTAATTTTACTTTATGACCTAACCCGGTAAACTCCTTAGCAAAACTAAAAATTCTTACTGTCCAAGGTTCTAAGGGAGAAAATATATCATGAGGATGAAGCATTAAAATCTTCATCTTCCCGGAAAAATTATCCAATTTCTTAATCTCTTTAAGATTAAAAGATAGATTTCTGCAAAGATGCTTAATAAAAATAGAAAAAATATGATTACCGCCCGATAAAATCTCATGAAATTAATCTAAAAATTATTCCTTCCAGATAAGTTAAAGAATTTATTCTATTGTAAAAATATAAATTGCGTACCAAGTCATCACAGATACGAAAACAACCGATATCCTTTCCATCACCATTTCCTATGAGATAAAAAAGATTGTCATCTCTATTTCCATTAATAGTCTTTCTTCTAAATTCCTGCATTAATTCTCCATTCCAGATTTCTCTAAAACTATTTTTATACAAATTCCCTACTGGGAAACGATGTGCCTTAAGACAGGGAATAACATTACCATTGGCTAAAATCCTTGAAAATAGCCAACCACTATAACAGGGAATACTATTAATAAAATTTCTTTCATATTCTCCTTTTATTGCTTCTTCTTGAGAGATCCTTCTTAAAAAATGCTCAAAATTTAAAATCTTTATTTTATTTTTTCTTTGTAAAATTCTCTGGGAAATTTCTTTTATTTTTTTAAATTCTTCCCTGTTAGGCAATAAAACATCGGTTTTGTCAGGGATTACATCTAAAATCGTATATTCAATATAATCTGCCTTAACATCTTCAGCAAATTTAAGCATCTCTTCCATCTCAAAGTAATTTAAATTAAAAATAACATTATAAATCTTCACTTTGGGTAATTTTCTTTTTAGAGAATTAAGGAATATTAAATTTTCTTTTATTCTATAAAAATCTTCCTCATTTCTATTAGGATGAATTATTTTGTAGGTCTTAACTGAACCTGCCCAGAGACTAATGGTAAGATAATCCAATCTCAATTTGATAAGTTCATCTATGATTTTTTTATTTAATAAAGCAAAATTTGTATTGATGTGGCAGATAATTTCTTTTTGTTTAATTCTTTCTAATACTCTAAGAACCTCTGGATATAAAAATGGCTCCCCTCCACCAGAGAGAACAATTTCTCTTGTCCTTAAGTATTCCAATTCTTCAAGAAGATTAATTACTAAAGGAAAGGCAAGGGAATCCTTATTTTTATTGTTTTCTCCCAGTAAAGGAGAATTGCACCAGCAGGCAAGACAACGGTTATTGCATTCATCAGTCAAATCTATTTGAACCGAAAACGGACCCGAGAAAGCAAAATATTTACTTTTTATTCCTTTAAGACAAAAATATTTATCTTTTAGCATTGAAGGGCTAAAATATCTAAAGACTTTGAATATAGCTTCAGGAAAGGGGTTATCAGTAAAGACTTCTTTAAGCCTTTGATAAGACTTTATGAGCTTCCGCATAGCTTAGAATGCCTTTTTGATAATCTCTCCAGATTTGCAAAGCAAGGTTCTTAAATTCTTCAATCTTTCTATAAGTTAAATTTTCCGTATTTATCACGCAATTATAATTCCCGTCATATTCTCTCCAATCATAGGAAATAATCTTTCCAGCGCGTTCACAGCCTTCAAAAAGAATGGTTCCTGGGAAAGGAGTAACTAAGGAGAATTGAAGAGAAAAAGGAGCTAATTCAACAGCAAGCTCAATTGTTTTTTTAACTGACTCAATTGTTTCTCCAGGCAGACCAAACATAAAGGTAAGATGAGATTTTATCCCCAATTTTTTAGTCAAACGAATCATCTCTATCGCTTTTTGGAGATTCATATTCTTACCAATCTTGTCTAATAATTTTTGCTCTCCTGATTCTACACCATACTTTATTGCCCATACGCCGGATTTCTTTAAAGCGAAAAGTTCTTCTTTATCCATAAGGTCAGGTCTGGCCATAATCGCCCAGGGAATGTTAAGCTTGCGTTTTTTTATCTGGTTACAAATTTCTAATACTCTCTCTTTACCAATATTAAAAGTATCATCATCAAAATAAATAGACCTAAATCCCATTTCTTTAACTAAATATTCCATCTCCTCCACAACTTTTATAGGGTTTCTTGTCCGAAAAATATTTCCCTGATACATCAGTGATGGCCAGAGACAGAACAGACACTTAAAAATACAGCCTCTGCTTGACCACATCTGCACTGAGGGTAAAGGCATCTCTCCGGGAGCATCAATGTAAACTTCCATCGGTAAGCTTTCCCTCAATGGCCAGGGTAGAGAGTCTAAGTCTTTAATCAGTGGACGCGGAGGATTTATCTTTACCTCTCCGTCACTTCTATAAATTAAACCAAGGATATTTTGAAAAGAGAGATTCTCTTTTATGCTCTTTA
>JAMWCW010000007.1 GCA_023819145.1 Candidatus Omnitrophota bacterium | reverse complement strand
AGGGGAGAAATCCGGGCTTAGTGATCCGGCGGTAGCATGTGGAAGTGCCGTCGCTCAACGGATAAAAGGTACTCCGGGGATAACAGGCTTATCGGTCCCGAGAGTTCATATCGACGGACCGGTTTGGCACCTCGATGTCGGCTCATCGCATCCTGGGGCTGGAGAAGGTCCCAAGGGTCCGGCTGTTCGCCGGTTAAAGCGGTACGCGAGCTGGGTTTAGAACGTCGTGAGACAGTTCGGTCTCTATCTCCTGTGGGCGTAGGATACTTGAGGGGGGTCCTTCCTAGTACGAGAGGACCGGAAGGAACGAACCTCTGGTGTACCAGTTGTTCCGTCCGGAGCAGAAGCTGGGTAGCCATGTTCGGTCGGGATAAACGCTGAAAGCATCTAAGCGTGAAGCCCACCCCAAGAATAGGTATCCCTGAAGGCATCCCGTAGACTACGGGTTTGATAGGTCCTGAGTGTAAGCGCGGTAACGCGTTGAGCTTAAGGATACTAAGGAAGCCGTTTGGCTTGACCACAAATTTAAAATAAATTGCTCTATTTTAGTTTTTCCCGGTGACCATACTGAGGAGGAAACACCCGTTCCCATTCCGAATACGGTAGTTAAGCTCCTCAAGGCCGATGGTACTGTGCTGGCAACGGCACGGGAGAGTAGGTAGTTGCCGGGGTTTTGTTTCTCAATTATTTTAAACTTATAAAAATTTTTATGAAACCTTGACAAAATGCAAAGTTTGTGTTATAATTCTATTATCTATTATATATAGAAGAAGATGAGCCGAGGAACTTTGGCAATCTCAACTAAAAAATACATTCACTCTCTGGTATAATTTATAGAGAAAAATAAGGAAAGAGGGCAGTAGAGATGAAAAGTCTAATATTATTAATTAGTATAGTTTTATTATCAGATGCGACCTGTAGTTTTGCATTTATATTTGCCCCAATCCAGAGTCATCCTATAAATATCGGTGTAAGCAGAACAACAAAAGATTTGGGGTCAGAAAAGGGGTCAGGCACTTTTTGCACTTTTTTGCCAAAAGGGGTCTGACCCCTTTTCATTTTTAATTCTTAAGGTAGAAGAGATTTTCTTTATAGAGAGATATTTTTCGCGTGTAAAGACATGGCAATTTAGATTTAGATTGTGAGACATTTAACAGAAATTTAACCGAATGATTAATGGAATACAATTTTAATCGCCCACATAAAAGTCTTGACTATCTGACTCCGATGGAATATATTGAGAAAGAACTACCAAAGATAAGAAATCCTGCAGAACTGTTACCTATGTGGTTCACCTCCACACCCCCAAAATATAAAGAAATACTTCTTGCTAAATAATTGATAAATAATTGATAAAGAAAGAACAGGTCTAAAAGAAATAAAAGTAAAAATAAAAATAAAAGTCAAACTAACTATCAAGAGTAGGAAACATTAAAAGAAAGGAAGGATGAAAAGGGGTCAGGCACTTTTTTAGGCACTTTTTTGCCCTTAGGCGATAGGTTAATTGATCTATTTGAATTAGCCGATATAGCTCGAGTGGCTAATTATAAGTCTTACTTTGCATATCGCAGGGAATTGGCAAAATACTTCCCTTTTCGGGATGAGCAGCTCGCATTTGATTACGATTTCGTAATAGCCTATATCTGGAGAAATAGGGGTTCAGAAGAAATTCTCAAAACTATAGAGCAAAGATTAAGAAATATGCTTCCCAGATAAAAGGAGGAAACACCCGTTCCCATTCCGAATACGGTAGTTAAGCTCCTCAAGGCCCGACCCAAACTATTCGTTTGGGTACCCGACTGTGCTGGCAACGGCACGGGAGAGTAGGTAGTTGCCGGGATTTTTTGTTAATAGGATTAGAAAGGAGGGGTTATGGAAATCAAGATTGAAAGATTATTTTATGATGAACTCAAGAACCGTGGAGTATTCAATTGGCCAATATGGGCAAAAGGGATTTCACGTTTTAACTGGACTTATGATTCAATAGAAGAGTGCTATTTCTTAGGAAGTGAAGTAGAAGTAGAGACCGATAAAGGTAAGAAGATAAGATTTGGAAAAGGAGATTTTGTTACTTTCCCCAAAAGCCTTTCTTGTACCTGGGTATGTAAAGAAACCAGTAAAGAAACATTATAATTTTAAATAGAAGATTACTTTTAATTTTACCGTAGCTTAATAATATATACCTTCCTAAAAATTTTCGTTTACAATTCTTTTTCTTTTTGTTATAATTTTTTTACTTTTTTAATATTATTACAATATTATTCCAGGAGGTTTTATGTCAGGGATAGAGATAAAAGATTTGCGTATTTTTGGTATTTTTTCTCATGCGGGGGCAGGAAAGACTTCGCTCAGTGAAGCAATCCTTTATAATGCCGGAATGACCAATCGTCTGGGGAAAGTTGATGAAGGAAACACTGTAAGCGATTATTCCTCTGATGAGATAGCCCGTAAAGTTTCTATAAATACCTCTTTACTCTATGCCGATTATAAAGGGTTGAGGATGCAATTTTTGGATACCCCCGGTTATGCAGATTTTATTGGGGAGGCGATTTCTTCTTTAAGAGCAATAGATAGCGCAATTGTAGTTATTGATGCTACCAGTGGGGTAGAGGTGGGGACGGAACGTATTTGGGAAATGCTTGATGAGAAAAAAATTCCCCGCTTAATTTTTATTAACAAAATGGACAAAGAAAATGCGAGTTTTACTCTTGCCTTAGGAAGTATTCAGGAGCAATTTGGGAGGAAATGCGTTCCTTTAATTATTCCTCAGGGTGAAGCTCAAAATTTTAAAGGGGTAATCAATGTCCTTGATTCTCAGGCTGACCATCAGTTATTAGGTAATTTCAAGGAGAGTCTTATTGAATCTGCTGCTGAGGCGGATGATGTTATATTGGAGAAATATCTGGAGAAAGGTGAACTTACCCCTGAAGAAACAAAGGAGGCACTCCGAAAAGCAGTAGTAAAAGGAAAAGTTGTTCCGGTTATCTGCGGTTCGGCATTTAATAACCTAGGGGTAAAAGAATTGATTGAGGTTATTGTTGATTACTTCCCTTCTCCTTTGGATATAGGTTATGTTGAGGGCAAGGACATTAATGGGGCTACTATTAGTCGGAAGATATCGTCTGAAGAGCCGTTGAGCGGTTTCGTATTTAAGACTATTATTGACCCTTATGTAGGTCAATTGAATCTTTTTCGTCTCTACTCAGGGGTTCTAAATGCTAACACAGGTTTTTACAACGCTACAAAAAAAATCAAGGAACGAGTAGGTCCATTGTATATCCTTCAGGGGAAAACGCAGGTTCCCGTTCCTCAGATTAGCGCTGGGATGATTGGAGCGGTAGCAAAATTAAAAGATACCTTTACTTCAGATTCTCTTTCTGATGAGAAAGAAATAATTTTATTTGAACCCATTGTTTTTCCTGAAACATCTATTTCTTTTTCGGTGAAACCTAAAGCCCGTACCGATGAAGAAAAAATTTCTTCGGGGCTTGCCCGTCTTGCCGGAGAAGACCTTACTTTCAAAATAAACCGTGACCCCCAGACTAAAGAGTTGATTATTTCGGGAATGGGGGATCTTCATCTGGAAGTAATGGTTCAACGTTTAAAGGAAAGATTTGGGGTAGATGTAGAAATAGGAACTCCCAAAGTTCCTTACAAAGAAACGATTACTAAAAAAACCGAGGTGCAAGGTAAATATAAACGGCAATCCGGAGGAAGAGGGCAGTATGGAGATTGCTTGTTAAGACTGGAACCTTTACCCCGCGGGAAAGGCTTTGAATTTGTGGATGAGATTTTTGGAGGTGCGGTTCCCCGTCAGTATATTCCTGCAGTAGAAAAAGGAGTTATTCAAGCGATGTCCGAGGGGGTGTTAGCAGGATATCCTTTGGTGGATATGAGAGTGACTATTTATGATGGTTCATTCCATCCCGTAGATTCTTCGGATTTGGCTTTCCAAATTGCGGGGGCAATGGCTTTACGAAAGGGAGCTCTGGAAGCAGGTCCGGTGCTTATTGAACCGATTATGGATGTAGAAATATGTGTTCCTGAGGAATATATGGGACAAATAAGCGGTGACCTTAATTCTCGTCGAGGCAGGATTCAAGGTGTAGATATAAAGGGAAAAAATCAGGTTATTCGTGCTAAGGTGCCCCTGGCAGAGATGTTTCGTTACGCTACCGACCTTCGTTCTATGACACAGGGAAGGGGTTTCTATACTATGAAGTTTTCGCATTATGAGGAGGTTCCTGCAAAAATTTCTGAGCGCATTATTGCCCAAGCAAAACCTAAGGATACAAAGGAAGAATAAGCTTAGTAACAGAGAGTTAAGTGAGTTTTTAATTTAGTAACAAAGAGGGTGCAAATTATAAAGATTGATTAATTTTTATTATTTACAGATTCCTTTTGAAGGTATATAATAAAAAATCTATTTATCTAGAATCAATGTTTGGCGTTTCAGTAAAGTAAACAGGGGGAGTAAGATATGTCTGGTCATTCTAAATGGGCAGGGATAAAGCATAAAAAGGCTCTGGTAGATGCCCAAAAAGGAAAACTTTTTTCAAAAATAGCTAAAGAGTTAACTGCTGTGGCACGGCAAGGAGGTGGTAATCCTGAGACCAATACTAAATTGCGCCTCTTAATTCAGAAAGCTCGCGAGGCAAATATGCCTTCGGATAACATTGATAGAGCAATAAAGAGAGGAACGGGAGAATTACCAGGAGTGAGTTACGAAGAGATGACCATCGAAGGGTATGGCCCAAATGGGGTAGCGATTATGGTGGAACTTTTGACCGACAATAAGAATCGTGCCGCCGCGGAGATTAGAACCATCTTTTCCCGTAAAGGTGGAAATCTTGCAGGCGCCGGAAGTGTAAGCTGGATTTTTCATAAAAAAGGTTTTATTGTAGTAGATAAAAAAGAAATAGACGAAGAAAAGTTGATGGACATTGTAGTAAATGCGGGTGCAGAAGATATAACTACTCAAGAGGATAATTATGAAATTACCACTCCTGTTCAGGATTTTGAGAAAGTTAAACAGGCTTTATTCGATTCTCAAATAAGATATATCTCCGCAGAGATTACCATGCTTCCTGCTAATACGGTAAAACTTACAGGGGACGCTGCAAAACAGGTTCTTGCCCTAGTTCAGGAGTTAGAAGATCACGAGGATGTAAGGAATGTTTATGCTAACTTTGATGTTCCCGATGAGCTTATTAAAGAAGTAACGGGGAGTTAATAGCTGAGTATTTAGATGGGAAGTTAGGTATTTTAGTATTTATTGACCTCACGAATAGAAATAGAAAATTAAGGTTAATCTTTCCGTTGTTAGCTACATAATCCAAGTATTTCGCAGTTAGAGTTTTATTTTTTCTCCTTTACAATTCTCCTCCTTCGGTTATATAATTATACAAATCAAAGGTTTATTTTTCGACTATTTGACTAATTGATATATTGTAAGATGTGCATATTAGGAATTGATCCGGGTTTAAACATTACAGGTTACGGGTTGGTAGAGGCAAATCTTAATTTTAACCCCCGCATTTTAGAAGCAGGAGTGATAAAAACCACACAAAAATTCTCCTTATCTCAGAAAATAGGGAAGATTTATCAAGGAGTAAAGAAATTAGTCGAAGAATTTCATCCCGATGCAATTGTTTTAGAAGAGCTCTATTCTCACTACCGTCACCCTAAAACCGCGATTCTTATGGGCCATGCACGAGGGGTAATAAGCTTGGTGGCTGAAGAAAAGCAAATTCCTCTTATAGGCTATTCTTCCACCCGTGTCAAAAAAGCAATTTGCGGAAGAGGCAATGCTACAAAGGAACAGATTCAGAGGATGATTCAGTACCTTCTTGGCTTGGAACAAACTCCTCAACCGAAAGACGTTTCCGATGCGCTTGCACTTGCTCTTGCTCACGCACATATAGTAGAAACAGACTGTCATCGCTTAAGAAAAGCTTCCAAATCACAAAATCTTTATTTTTTTAAGAAATGATTTCCCGTATAGAAGGTACAATCGTTGAAAGAAAGGAAAACCAGATTATTTTAGAAGTCCAGGGAATATGTTATGAAATTATTGTCCCTCCCACAGTGATGCATAATATCGAGAGGAACTATCAGGTTAAAGATGTGATTTCTCTGGTTACTTATCACTATCATCAGATGGAACCCAATCGAAGTATCCCTATTTTGATAGGTTTTTCCAATGAGGTTGAAAGAGAGTTTTTCGAATATTTTATCAGTGTTTCGGGAGTGGGACCACGTACTGCAGTAAAGGCTTTAAATATGCCTATCTCCAAGATTGCACGTGCGATTGATGAAGGTAATATCGGTGTTCTCAGTTCTCTGCCCGGTATTGGTAAACAGAGGGCTAAAGAGATAGTTGCTAAATTACAGGGTAAAATTGGTAAGTTTGGGCTAATCCAAGATGAGGAATTACCGAGAGAGAAAATAGAAAAGGAGAGTATTGAAAATGAGGCTTTAACGGTACTGCTTCAGTTACAATATAAGAAATACGAGGCAGAAAAGATGATTAAAGAAGCCTTAGAGAGAAATCCAACAATAGATACCACAGAGGCATTGTTGAATGAAATCTATCGTAACCGCAAGATATTGAGGTAATAAGGATATGCAAGAAGAGCGAGAAAGAATAATTGTTCCACAGGAAACCGAGGAAGATTTAATTTTTAACCTTTCTTTAAGACCGCAACGTTTAGAGGAGTTTATCGGACAAGGCAAGGTTGTAGAAGGTTTAAATATAACTATTTCGGCTGCTTTAAATAGAAAAGAACCGTTAGAACACATTCTCCTCTCTGGCCCGCAGGGTTTAGGTAAGACTTCTCTTGCGCATATCATCGCTCACGAGATGGGGACAAAGATTACTGCTACTTCTGGGCCTGCCATAGAACGTGCGGGAGACCTAATTGGAATACTTACCAATTTAGAAAAAGGAGACATTCTTTTTATAGATGAGATTCATCGGCTTTCCAAAGTAGTGGAGGAATTCCTCTATCCTGCAATGGAAAATTTCCAAATAGATTTTGTTTTGGACAAAGGCCCTTATGCAAAGACAATAAAGTTTAATCTTAAACCATTTACCTTAATCGGCGCTACTACTAGAGCCGGATTGTTAAGCGCTCCTTTGAGAGGAAGATTTGGCATTTTTTATCACTTGGATTTTTATACCGAAGAAGAAATTATGGAAGTGGTTAAACGCTCTGCCAAGATTTTAGCTGTAGAGATTGATAAGAAAGCAATCCAAGAAATTGCACGGCGTGCACGCGGAACGCCACGGGTAGCCAACAGATTATTACGCAGGGTGCGTGATTATGCGCAGGTAAAAGGCCAAGGCATAATTACTCATGAAATAGCCATTAAAGCACTGGAAATGCTCGGGATTGATAAACGGGGGTTGGATTCTCTGGATATTAAAGTTTTGAGGACGATGACCGATTCTTTTAAAGGTGGACCGGTAGGCATTGATTCCCTTGCTGCTACCTTGAATGAAGAACCAGATACTTTAGTGGATTTAGTTGAGCCATATCTTCTAAAAATTGGTTTTTTAAAGAGAACCGCCAGAGGAAGGGAAGTAACCTCTCTTGCTTATGAACACTTTGGTATTCCCTATCCCAAGGAATCACAGAAAGAGTTTCTTTAATTAAACTTGAAATGGAAAAGGTATTATTACATATTTGCTGTGGGCCGTGTAGTATCTACCCTTTTTCTAAACTTAAGGAAGAGGGGTACCAAACTACCGGTTTTTTTTATAACCCTAACATTTATCCCGAGGAAGAATTTATAAAACGGAGGGAGGCTCTTTATGAATTGTCTAAGAGGGAAAATTTTAAGATTGTTTATTTAGAATATTTACCCGAAGATTTCTTTACAAGAGTTGATCCGGGGATTTATCCGCGCTGTTCTAAATGTTGGGAACTACGTTTGACTAAGACCGCTGCTTATGCCAGAGATAATGATTTTGGTTCTTTCTCAACGACACTCTTGGTAAGTCCGTTTCAGGACCAGAGTAAAATCAAAATATTGGGCGAAGAGATTGCCGATAAATATAAAGTTAAATTTTTATATTATGATTTTAGAGAAGGATTTCATGAAGCACAGAACAAAGCAAAAGAAATAGGACTTTATCGCCAGAATTATTGTGGTTGTATTTACAGTAAAATAGAAAGAGAAGAAAGGTTAGCAAAGAAAGATTTAAATGATTAGCGCATTTGGCAGATTTTTAATATTTTTAGGGATAGTTCTTTTTGGCTTGGGGATTATTTTTGTTTTAGGAGAGAGGATTCCTTGGTTAGGGAAGCTTCCCGGGGATATCTTAATCAAGAAAAATAATTTTAGTTTATATTTTCCCCTTGCCACGTGTCTTCTATTAAGTATACTCTTAAGTTTTATTCTCTGGTTCGTTAGTCGTTTTATGAAATAAAAGACGCTAAGAGATTATAATGAAGAATTTTTTTTTATTTTTGTTACTTATTATAAAATCTGATTTAACTTTTGCTCAAGAAGAGGCCTCGCCAATCATATTGCGGGTGGCAGTATTCAATAACGTTCCTACCGTAGAAATTTCTTTTCATGAGAGCTGTAGTATAGAACAATTAAATAATTCTGGATTGATAGAAGTAGTTTCTTACTTAAAGAAAGCAAAGGTTTTTCCTTCAGTGGAAGGATTAAAGATTGGAGAACGGTATTATAAGGTTTCTGGTATAAAGATTAAACCTTTGAGAAAAAAAGGAGAGGTTGTTATAAATGGAAGAAAATATAGAGGTGAGATAGATATTTTAAAAACTGAGGGTTTAAAACTCCTTGTCATTAATCACGTTGAACTTGAGGAGTATCTTTATGGAGTACTTTGTCATGAAGTTTCATTGTATTGGCCCATGGAAGCACTTAAAGCCCACGCAATTGCTTCTCGTACCTATGCTCTATATCAACAGAGGATAAATAAAAATAAAGATTATGATTTAACCAGTGATTTTTATTCTCAAGTTTATGGGGGGAGGAATGCAGAGAGATACCGCACTACTCGTGCTGTAAATCTTACAAAAGGAAAAGTCCTTATTTATAAAGGGGAACTATTTCCTGCTTATTTCCATGCTACTTGCGGAGGGGCGACCGAAGATGCTTCAGAGCTATGGAATATTGATATTCCTCCACTGAAGGGAGTAAAGTGTGATTTCTGTTATCAATCTCCACATTATTTGTGGGAGAGGTTTATTTCTATGAAGGAACTGAAGGAGAAGTTGAGTGCTAATGGATATTATATTTCGGGGAAAATTCTGGGTATTGTTCCTAAAGAAAAAAATGCCAGTGGACGGATAAGGAAATTAAATGTCATTGCGGAGAACGGTAAATTTGAGATTGCCGCCAAAGAATTCCGCCAGATTTTTGACCCCCAGGTCATTAGAAGTACAAATTTCGAGGTGGAACTCGAATCCGATGGGGCAGTTTTTCGCGGTTATGGCTGGGGACACGGAGTAGGGCTTTGTCAATGGGGAGCGTATTTCATGGCAATTAAAGGTTATAAGTCAGAAGAGATTTTAAGGTTTTATTATCCGGGAACAGAAATAAAGTCCGTAATCGGTAATCGGTAACCCGTAATCAGTAATTTTACAAATGCATATTTCTGAGTTTGATTATCATTTACCCAAAGAATTGATTGCTCAGTTTCCGCTTGATAGGCGCGACGATTCGCGTCTGCTTGTTTTGGAACGTTCCTCTGGGAAAATTTCCCACAGTAAATTTAGCGACATAACCCAGTGCTTTAGAGAAGGTGATACTTTGGTGTTAAACGACACCAAGGTCATTCCAGCCAGGTTATTCGGTTTGAGAGAAAAAACCTCAGGAAAGGTGGAAGTTTTTTTGTTGGAGAGGATAAAAGAGGACACCTTTAAGACTTTATTGAAACCGGCGAGAAAGTTTTCTTTGGGAGAGGCAATTGTCTTTAGCGGTGATGGACTACGCGCAGAGCTGATAGAAAAAGACGGTCAAGGTTTTGCAATATTGAAATTCAAAAGTTCTGGAGATTTGAACGAAGCGCTTGAGAAATCAGGAGATATTCCCCTGCCGCCATATATAAAGAGAAAATCGGTTGAGCTGGACAGAACAAGGTATCAGACCGTTTATGCTCGGAAAGAGGGCGCAGTAGCTGCCCCTACTGCCGGCCTGCATTTTACGCAAGACTTACTCCAACAAATTATGAATAAGGGAATAAATATTGCCTATGTAACATTGCATGTAAACTATGCCACCTTTAAGCCGGTAAAGGAAGAAAATATCGAAGCCCACAAGATGTACAAAGAATATTATGAATTTCCTATAGAGACGGCAAGGATTATTTCAGATACTAAGAAGAAAGGTAGAAAGATCATAGCCGTGGGTACTACTTCCTGCCGTGTTCTGGAAACAGTAGCATGTCAACTTAAGACTTCTGGCTTCTGGCTTCCACAAGAAATACAGGGCTACACTAGTCTCTTTATCTATCCTCCCTACGATTTTAAACTGACCGATATGCTTTTAACCAATTTTCATTTCCCCAAATCCACGCTTTTGATGCTCATTGCCGCCTTTTGCGGTTCGGCTGTCTGGAGAAAGGCCTATCAGGAGGCGATTGAGAAGAGATATCGCTTTTACTCCTATGGCGATGCCATGTTGATAGTTTGATTAATATGTATAGAAAAATCATATTTCTTTTACTTATTTTAACAGTGGTGATAGTTTTTTCTCGTTTTCATACGTTGTTAACAATCTACTATAATAATCGGGGGATGGATTTACTGGAGAAAGGAGAACCTGATTCTGCCATAGAATATTTTTATAAAAGTCTAAAAATCAATCCAAACTTCGTAGAAACCCATTATAATTTAGCGGTCGCTTTTGAGGAAAAACATAACTATGGAAATGCAATTACGGAGTATAAGAAGGTTTTAGAATTAAAACCCGATTTTATCAAAACACGTTATAATTTGGCTCTTTTGTATTATCAAAAACTGAGTCTGTATGAAGAAGCGATTGCCGAGCTTGATAGCCTAATCGCTTCATCTCCGCAATATATGAAAGCCAAGGAGTTAAGGGAGGAGATTATTTTGGACTATTCTACATTTTGTCTTAATTCAGGACTTGATTATTTAGAGGAAGATAATTTTGAACAGGCAGAACGAGAATTTGAAAAAGCGCTTCTTTTAAAACCTGACTTTGTAGTGGTAAAATATAATCTAGCATTTCTTTATTTAAAAGGAGGGGATAAGGAACACGCTAAAATGAAACTTAATGAGGTCATACAAGAGAACAAAACTTACCCTTTTTCCTATCGGCTTTTGGGAAGCATTTATTTTAATGAAGGAAATTTCTTGGAAGCATTAAAATATTATGAGGAGGTAGTTAAACTTTTGCCCAGCGATGTCCAAGCTTATAATGACCTTGCGCAGACACACACAAAATTGGAGGCATACGATAAGGCAATAGCTGAATTTCAAAAAGCACTTTCTTTAAAACCCGATAATCTCACAGTTTTATATGGGCTTGCCTCTACTTATCGAGACAAAGGAGATTATCAAAATGCAATCTATTATTACAAAAAGTTACAAAGTCTCTGTTCCGATTATCCATTCTTGGAATCTGATTTATCAGGAATATATGCTACTTTGGATAAGGGTTCTCAGAAGCAAGCCCCAATATTAGGAAAGGAAGAGAAAAGATACGATATGGTATATTTTAGAAACGGGAGAACAATGAGGGGGGAAATTGTTAAAGAGGGTGAAGAAGATTTACTTTTAAAGATAAAAATGGGAGAAACTGAGGGAACAGTGAGATTGCTTAAGAAAGAAATTGAGAAGATTGAGCGTTATAGAGATGGGAAATAGTTTCAGTTTAATACATAAAGATTATTCGACCAAAGCAAGATTAGGTAAGCTTTCTACTCCTCACGGAGAGGTAACTACTCCTATTTTCTTACCCGTTGCTACCCAGGCTACGGTAAAGACTCTCTCCAATCAAGATTTGTTTGATTGTAAGACAGAAATGATTCTTGCCAACGCCTATCATTTGTTCTTAAGACCCGGTAAAGAAATAATTAAAAAAGCGGGTGGTTTACATAAATTCATGTCTTGGGAAAAACCAATCTTGACTGATTCCGGAGGTTTTCAAGTTTTAAGTCTTTCTGATTTAAGGAGAATAAATGATGAGGGGGTAGAATTTCAGTCACACATCGACGGTACAAAATATTTTTTCACTCCCCAAGAGATAATTCATTTCCAGGGAGATATTTTGGGTTCAGACATTATGATGCCTTTGGATGAATGTGTGGAGTTTCCTTGTGAAAAAGACCGTGCAAGATTAGCGATGGAGAGAACAGTTAGATGGGCAAAACGTTCCAAGATGGTTCATAGTTCGCAGTCGAGAGTTTGCCCCTCCAGAATTAGAAACAACGAACTATCTACTACAAACTATGGAATGCTTTTCGGCATTGTCCAGGGTTCTACTTATTTAGACTTACGGAGGGAATGTCTTGAAAGGTTGAACGAAATCGGTTTTGACGGCTACGCTGTAGGGGGTGTTAGTGTAGGGGAGCCTCAAGAGTTAATTTATGAGGTGAGTTCTCAAGTGGCAAATTGGCTTCCTGAAGATAAACCCCGCTATCTTATGGGAGTGGGACACCCCGAGGATATGCTTGAGGCCATATCTTTTGGTTACGACTTGTTTGATTGCGTGGTACCTACAAGAAACGGTAGAAATGGTTGTGCCTTTACTTATCAAGGGAAACTTATTTTAAAAAATGCTAAATATAAAGAAGATTTTTCTCCCATTGATCAAGAATGTCTTTGCTATACTTGTCAGAATTATTCTCGTGCCTATATTCGTCATCTTATCAACAGTGAAGAAATATTAGGTTTAAGACTTATTTCGTTGCATAATATATATTTTTATAATCATTTAATTCAAAATATTAAAGAAGCTATCCAAAACAATTTCTTTGATAAATTCAGGAAAGATTTTCTTGCAAATTATCTTCGGGAGTGATATGATATCGCAAAAACAAGCTAAGCTGTGAGGTAAAATAAGACGAAAGGAGGTAGATTTTGGTAAATTTATTTTTTTCCTTTTTAGCACAAACACCTGCACCAAATCCTATAGTTAGTCTCTTACCTCTTATTTTAATTTTCTTTGTCTTTTACTTCATGATTATTAAACCACAAAAAACGCGTGAAAGAGAACACCAGGAGATGCTTAAAAATTTGAAGAAAAACGATGAGGTGGTTACTTCCGGTGGTATTCATGGAGCAATTGTAGATATAAAAGATACAACCGTCGTGCTTAAGGTTGATGATAATACAAAGATTATGATCGAAAAATCTGCGATAGCCTATGTAAAGAAATGATTGTAAGTTTGAAATTCGGATTTAGAATTTAATAATCGAAGGGGGAGGGAATTATGCAACGCAATTTAAAATGGAAATGGTTGTTGATTTCGATTGTCATGGGTATAGCCTCTTGGAATGCTTTTCCTTTGAGTAAGAAAGTTAACCTTGGGCTTGATTTGCAAGGGGGAATGCATTTAGTTTTGAAAGTTGACACTTCAGGAATTCCGCAGGAGACTCGCCATGATGCAGTAGATAGAGCCTTGGAGATTATCCGGAATCGTATAGACCAGTTTGGAGTAAGAGAACCTTCGATATTAAAGCAAGGTGTTGATCGCATTGTAGTACAGTTGCCGGGGATTACTGACCGTGAACGCGCCTTGCAAATTATTGGTAAAACTGCTCAGTTAGAATTCAAACTTATTTCTGATGACCCGGAATTGTTAAGGGCTGCGTTAAGTGACAATATAGCTGAAGATTACGAATTAAAATATCTGGATAAAGAACCGCTTTTAGTTCGGAGAAAAGCAAGCCTTACAGGAGATACTCTTATCGATGCGAGAGTGAGTTTTGAGAGCCAGTTTGGGGCCCCTTATGTTTCTTTGAAGTTTAACAGCCAAGGAGCAAAGATATTTTCACAGGTGACAGGCGAAAATGTGGGTAGGCGTTTAGCTATTGTGTTAGATGGTGTAGTACATTCTGCCCCGGTAATCCGAGAAAGAATCCCTTCGGGCGAAGCACAGATTACCGGAAGGTTTAGTATCGATGAAGCTAATGACTTAGCTATCGTTCTAAGAGCAGGTGCATTGCCCGCTCCTATCAAGATTGAAGAAGAACGTACAGTAGGACCGAGTTTAGGAAGAGATTCCATTCGTGCAGGTATTTTTGCTACCTATATCGGGACTATTTTTGTCGTAGTTTTTATGATTGTTTATTATTTCTTTGCTGGTTTTGTGGCAGATTTGGCTCTACTTTTAAACTTTATTATTGTTTTGGGAGTATTAGGTTACTTTAATGCCACCTTAACCCTCCCCGGTATTGCCGGGCTTGCTTTGAGTTTGGGCATGGCTGTTGATGCTAACGTTTTAATAAATGAGAGAATTCGGGAGGAATTAAAAACAGGTCGTTCTCTGCGTGCTTCGATTGCCACAGGATATGACAAAGCTTTCAGTGCTATATTTGATTCTAATCTTACTACTTTAATTGCGGCATTTTTCCTTTTTCAGTTTGGTACTGGTCCCATAAAGGGATTTGCCATAACTCTTACTGCAGGAATCCTCGCCAGTTTGTTTACTGCTCTGATTGTAACAAGGACCATTACCGAAACCGCTTTATCTTTAGGAATAATCAAGAAATATTCTATGCTCCGTTTTTTTAAAAGAGAACTTAAATTCGATTTTATTGGGAAAAGAAAAATTTTCTATTTTATTTCCCTATTGGTAGTCTTAGGGGGGTTAGTTTATTTCTTCTATCTTGGAGAGAAGACATACGGGATAGATTTTAGTGGAGGGTATTTAGTGGAATATTCATTTAAAAATGATATAAAGATAGAAGACATACGGTATTCTTTGAATAAACTTGGAGCAACGGATGCTAATATTCAAAAAGTAGGTGGTCATAATGATATAATTATCAGAACCGCAAAGGTAAAAACAGAGGATATTACTGCACAATTAAAACAGGATTTCTCCAATAACCCCATAGAGGTAAGAAGGGTAGAACAGGTTGGGCCATCTGTAGGGAAAGAGTTAAGACAGAAGGCTGTCTGGGCTATTTTCTGGGCAATGGTAGGCATTCTTGTTTATGTTGGATTCCGTTTTAAACATTTTGATTTTGGAATCGCAGGTGTAATTGCTCTCTTCCACGATGTTTTTGTCTGCGTAGGCTTTTTAGCTTTTACCCATAGAGAGATTTCTCTTACCGTTGTTGCTGGACTTTTGACCATTGCAGGTTATTCCATAAATGATACCATTGTTATTTACGACCGGATAAGAGAAAATATGCGGTTGTTTAAAAAAGAAAGCTTAGCAGAGATAATTAATAAAAGCATAAATCAAACTCTGTCACGTACAATTCTTACTACCCTTACCACACTTTTTGTTGTGGTATCACTTTTTATTTGGGGTGGGACGGTATTGAATAATCTTGCTTTCTGTCTTTTAGTGGGTATGCTTTCGGGAATCTATTCCACAATTTACATTGCTACTTCTTTGGTAATTACTTGGCAAATGATGAAAAAAAAGCAAGCTGTGTCTTAGAGCATTAGTAAATCAATTCTTTACCCACAGTTTTCTCACCGCTCATTATGATTTTTAAGGATAGAATTTATGGTGTTTGTTAGAGTATAATATAAAAATAGAAAGAAAGATAAGGAGGTGTAGTAGAAATGTTTTTTTTAAGGGTCAAGATGTTTCTCCTGTTAGCAGTTTTATTTGCCATCTTATATATGATTGTTACCATCATTGGAGTGCAAATGGGTATAACCAATTTCTATTTTTATTTAATTATTTCTCTTTTTCTAATGTATATTCAGTATTTAATTGGCCCAAAGATTGTGGAATGGTCAATGCATATAAAGTATGTAGACAGAAAAGAAGCTCCCGAATTGCATCAGATAGTTGATAGTCTAATAGAGAAAGCAAATATTCCTAAGCCCAAAATAGGGATTTCTCCCACTTATTTACCCAACGCTTTTGCTTTTGGTCATGGATTGCGCAGTGGGAGAGTGTGTGTGACACAGGGAATACTTAGACTTCTTAACCATAATGAACTACGGGCAGTATTAGCTCACGAAATAAGCCATTTAAAAAATCGTGATGTACTTACCATTACCATTCTTTCGGTAATTCCCATGATTCTCTATCGTATCGCTTGGCATATGTTTTGGTTTGGAGGTGGTAGAAGAAGGGATAGTCGTGGCACAAACACCGCACTGATTGGTTTATTAGCTTTTATTTTTTATTTCATAACCAATCTTTTAGTGCTTTATGCATCGCGTATTCGGGAATATTTTGCTGACCGGGGTTCTGTAAAGTTAGGGAATCATCCTTCTTGGCTCGCCACCGCACTATATAAACTTGTTTATGGTTCTGCGCGTATAGATAAGGAGGAACTGAGGGAGATAGAGGGTTTAAAAGCATTCTTTGTCAACGACCCTTCCAAGGCATTGCACGAAATTTACGAGTTAAAACAGCTTGACTTAGACATGTCGGGGACAATTGATCCTAATGAGTTGGAAGTCATACGTACAAGACGTATCCGTTTAGGTTTTGCAGATAAGCTAATGGAGCTTTTAAGCACTCATCCCAATATGTTGAAAAGGATTAAGCAATTGTCGGTAACTAGTAATAGTTCACAGTAAAAGGTATATGGTGGTTAAGATTTGCTGTTTACTGTAGCCCGTAAAGTGTAAACTTTTAGCAATAATGGAGGTAAATATGTTTGGGATAGGAATGCCAGAATTAATTGTTATCTTGATTATTCTTCTCCTTGTCTTTGGAGCAAGTCGTTTACCCCAAATTGCCCGTGCGTTAGGAAAATCTATTGGTGAGTTCAAAAAAGGGATAAAAGAAGGAGAAGAGGAGAAGCAGGAAAAGCCTTCAGATAACTGATGCAGGATGATAAGCGCCTTACTTTAATTGGACATTTAGAAGAGCTTCGTTATCGAATTATCGTATGTCTAATTGTGTTTATTCTTTGTTCAATAATTTCCTTCCGCTACGCTAAAGAAATTTTAGATTTTCTTGCAAAACCTGTAGAACAATTGATTTTTATTTATCCTATGGAGTTGTTCTTAGTTTATTTAAAGATTGCTTTTATAGGAGGGATTATTTTAGCTTCACCCGTTATTTTCTATCAAATATGGATTTTTATCAGTTCCGGACTTTACCCTCAAGAGAAAAAATATGTCCGTCTTTTCTTTCCTTTGTCGTTAGTGCTATTTTTCTTAGGTTTAGTTTTTAGTTATTTTTTCGTTCTTCCTTTGGGAATAAGATTTCTGTTGAGTTTTTCTACTGATAAAATTATACCTATGTTTTCTGTGGGACGCTATTTCTCTTTTGTAGGCATGCTTGTTTTTTCTACGGGGATAGTATTTGAAACTCCGGTAGTGGTGTTATTTTTAACAAAAGTGGGCCTGGTCAATCCTTACTTATTGAGACGAAAATGGAAGTATATGATGGTTATGGCTTTTATCCTTGCGGCGGTTATTACCCCAACCGTAGATGTCTTTACTCAATGTTTTTTGGCTATTCCGATGATTTTTCTTTACGAAATTTCTATTTGGTTGTCTAAGTTAGTATGGAATAAAAATAAGTTATCTAGTTGAATTACGAATTAGATTATTTTATAATAACCAATTATAGATATGAATATTGCAGTCTTCTGTTCAGGCAAAGGGACAAATCTTCAGGCAATTATAGATGCAGTAAAACAAGGGCAGATTAAGGCAAATCTTTCATTGGTCGTTTCTGATAACAAAGATGCATATGCTTTGGTGAGAGCAAAAGAAGCGGGTATTAAAACAGTATTTGTTAATCCCAAAGATTTTTCTAGGCGAGAAGATTTTGAAGAAGAGATTATCAAGAACTTAGAAAAACATAATATCAAGTTGATTTGTCTGGCAGGTTTTATGCGCATGCTTAGTCCGAAGTTTGTGCAGAAATATCAAAATAAGATTTTGAACATTCATCCTGCACTCTTACCTTCTTTTAAAGGAATTTATGGGATAAGGGACGCTTTAGATTATGGAGTAAAAATTACAGGTCCTACGGTACATTTTGTGGATAGTAAAATGGACCATGGGCCTATAATCTTACAGAGTGCAGTAGAGGTTAAGGATGATGATACAGAAGAGACTTTAGCAGAACGTATCCACAAGGAAGAACATAGAATTTATCCGCAGGCAATAAAATTATTTGTAGAGGGTAAATTAAAAATTGAAGGAAGGAGGGTGAGGATTTTAAAATGAGACTAACCATATCTAAAATTAAAGCAAGAGAGATTTTAGATTCAAGAGGAAACCCTACGGTAGAGGTAGATGTTATACTTTCTAATGGAGTATCCGGAAGGGCGTGTGTTCCTTCAGGGGCTTCGACCGGTGAACATGAGGCATTAGAGTTACGTGATCAGGATAAGACGCGTTTTTTGGGTAAAGGGGTTTTAAAGGCAGTGAATAATGTAAACGAAGTAATTGCTCCTAAGTTAAAAGGGAAAGACCCCTTAAAACAAGATAAGATAGATAATTTATTGGTCTTACTTGATGGGACTAAAGAGAAGAAAAATTTAGGAGCCAATGCTATACTGGGTGTTTCTCTTGCGGTGGCTCGAGCATCTGCAAATTCAAAGAGAGTTTCTCTATATTATTATCTAGGAGGCAGAAGTGCCAAAATTCTACCTGTTCCTTTGATGAATGTTTTAAATGGAGGACTCCATGCAGACAACAATCTTGACCTCCAAGAATTTATGATTGCTCCACTCGGATTTGACACCTTTAGGGAGGCATTGAGAGCAGGGGCAGAAACATTTCACAATCTAAAGAAGATTCTTAAGGAAAAGGGACTTTCTACTGCGGTAGGTGATGAAGGGGGATTTGCCCCTTCGCTCAATTCTAATGAGGAAGCCCTTAGTCTTTTAGTAGAAGCAATAGAAAGGTCAGGTTATAAAGCAGGAGATAATATATTTCTTGCTTTAGACCCTGCTGCAAGTTCATTTTATCAAAGTGGCAAATATTCTTTGAAAACAGAGTTGCCTTCCGAGAAAAACAGTTATGATATGGTCAATTTTTATGAGAATTTGGTAAACAAGTACCCTATTTTCTCTATCGAAGATGGTCTTGCGGAAGATGATTGGGAAGGGTGGAAATTACTTACAGAGCGGTTAGGAGAAAATATTCAATTAGTAGGGGATGATTTGTTTGTTACTAACCCTGAGAGGTTAAGGAGAGGTTTTCAAGAGAAAGTAGCTAATTCTATCCTTATAAAATTAAATCAAATCGGTACCCTCACCGAGACTATAGAAGTAATAAAAATGGCAAAATCCAAGCACTATACTACAGTTATTTCCCATCGTTCAGGCGAAACTGAAGATACGTTTATTTCTCACTTGGCGGTTGCTACAGAGGCAGGACAAATCAAAACTGGTTCCTTATGTCGTTCTGAACGCATTGCTAAATATAATGAACTCTTACGTATTGAGGAAGATTTGGGTAAAAATGCTGTTTATGCGGGGAAGGTTCTCCTTAAGAAAATTAGAGCAAAGACGAAGGTGCGATGATTGTTAAAAAAAAATTTTTTAATTTTTTACTTATAACAATTATTATCTTTATTATATATCTACCCGGTTTTGTCAGAATTCAAAGATTGTATAATCACAAGAAAGAACTGGAAAAAGAAATTAAAGTATTAAAAAACGAGAACAGAGAGTTGAAACAGGAGATTCATAAACTTCAATACGATACTACTTATATCGAAAAAGTAGCAAGAGAAGAATTGAAGTTAGGTAAAGACGGAGAAATAATTTATAAAATTCCTTCAGAGAAGAAATAGAGTTGACAGGAGCTTTGCGGGTAGATATAATATAAAACGCGGGGTGGAGCAGTCCGGAAGCTCGCAAGGCTCATAACCTTGAGGTCCCCAGTTCAAATCTGGGCCCCGCAACCAAATTTACTTCCGCTTAAGTATTTCTAATATTTACTCTTACATTATTCTGCCTGCGATTTAAATTGACATTTTCTTCTTTTTTTTTTATACTAATTAACAATCAGTTCGTTTTTAAATAAAATCAATTTATTTTAAGAAGGAGGTGAAGTGATGTTAAGATTTATTTATAAGAGGAAGTTTATTTTTTTATTTTTCCTCGCTTGGGCTATATTTTTGGGGATAAAGCCCAATTTGGGATATGCGGGATTGGTAAATTCCAAGGTAGTTACTGAGGGTGAGAGGGGTTTATATCTGGAAAAAATAAATTCATTTCTTAAAGATGAAAAAGTTATGGGATACTTAAATAGATTTGGAATGGATAGAGATGCGCTTATAAATAAGATAGAACAACTGGAAACGGATAGATTGAGGGATTTGGCTTTACGTTGTGACAAAATTAAAGTGGGAGGCGATTCCGGAGTATTTATTGTTATTCTTATTATTCTTCTTTTGATTATCATCGTTCTTTATGTAACCAATTATACTGTAAAAATTGAACCGCGTGATGCTGTCCCACGCAGGTATTAATACATATAGTTAATAAGAATTTATATTTTAAGTGGGAAATAATTTTGTAACTATAAAGATATTTTTTTATTTATCTATTTTTATTCTCTTCTTAAATTGTGGATGTAAAACAAGCCGTCTTCAACTTCAAGAAGATTTTTCTATAATCGAGAAACATATAATCCCCGCCGTTCCTTTTTATAAACAGAGAGGAAACACCTGTGGTCCTTCAGCAGTGGCATCTATTTTAGATTACTGGAAAATCCAATTTGATTATCCTAAACTTATTAAAGAACTCTATGCCCCTGGATTCGGAGGTTCTCTTGATTTCGAAATAGCTTTTTATCCACGGCAATTTAGTCTCTGGTCCAATTATTCTCAGAGTAGTTTTGCTTATTTAAAGGAAAGAGTAAAAGAAAATATTCCTCTTATTGTTTTAACGAGGGAGTTGTCAATTAAGGGAGGATATCATTATTTGGTTATTTTTGGGTTTGACGATGCGGAGAAAAAGATTCTTGCTCATACCGGTAAAAAATCAGGTGTTTGGTTAAGTTATAAGACGTTTGTTAATAAATGGAGAAAGGCAGATTTTGGAACGATAACTATATGTCCCCCCGAGAAGGTGACGTGGGAGGTTTCTCCTGAAGAGTATGTTTATTTAGGTTATCTTTTTGAAGCAAAAGGACAATTAGAAAAAGCATTAGAATTTTATCAGAAGGCGATACCTTCTCTATCTCAGGCAAAGATTGCTTATTTTAATTTAGGAAATATTTATTTTAAGTTAAGCGATTTTCAAAAATCAGAAGAATCCTATCAGAAAGCGATTGAGATAGATAAAAATTTTGCGGATGCATATAATAATCTTGCCTATCTTTACTGGTACATAAAAAAAAATTTAAAAGAGGCTAAGGAATTGGCGGTGAGGGCGACAGAACTAAATCCGGAAGAAAAAAATTACGCCGATACCTTAGAACAAATTAAAAAGGAGGTCGAATAATGATTGAACGTTATACCCTTCCCAAGATGCAGAAGCTCTGGTCGGATGAAAATCGGTTTCAAAAAATGCTTGCGATAGAATTGGCAGTTTGTCGTGCTTGGGTAAAGAGAGGGAAGATTCCTAAAAAGGACATGGAAATTATTGAAAAGAAAGCAAAATTTAATATCGAGAGAATAAGAGAAATAGAGAAGAAAACTCAGCACGATGTAGTTTCTTTTGTCAATAACCTTAGCGAAAATTTGGGGAAATTAGCAAAGTATATCCATATGGGTTTAACTTCTTCCGATGTTTTAGATACTGCTTTAGCCATGCTTCTTGTGGAAGCATCAGATATTCTTATTGGCGATTTGGAAAATCTTGTTTCTCTTTTGAAAAAGAAAGCAAGACTTTATCGCAATACAATCATGGTCGGAAGGACTCATGGGATACATGCGGAACCCATTACCTTGGGTTTTAAAATTGCTACTTTTTATGCTGAAAGTTTAAGGAATTTAGAGAGATTAAAACAGGCTAAAGAAGAGATTAGATTTGGTAAAATTTCAGGTGCAGTCGGTAATTTCTCCCATATAGAACCGGAAATGGAAGAAATGATATGCGAAAAACTTGGGATTCAACCCGAACCGATCTCAACCCAGGTAGTACCACGTGATAGACACGCAGTATATCTCTCTACCCTTGCTATAATCGGAAGTTCTCTTGAAAGAATCGCTTTAGAAATAAGACATCTTCAGCGTACGGAAGTTTTGGAAGTAGAAGAGCCCTTTATGGAAGGACAGAAAGGTTCTTCCGCAATGCCTCATAAAAGAAATCCTGTTTTATGTGAACGTATCTGTGGACTGTCAAGACTTCTTCGCTCCTATGCTCAAGCAGGCATGGAAGATGTTAGTCTCTGGCATGAGAGAGATATAAGTCATTCTTCAGTGGAGAGAGTAATTTTACCCGATGCTACTACCGTTCTGGATTATATGCTTAATCTAATGTCTTATATCATAGATAAACTCGTTGTTTATCCCAACAATATGCGTAATAATTTAAGGAAAACTGGGGGGCTTATTTTCTCTCAAAGAGTTCTGTTGGCTTTAATGGAAAGAGGTCTTCCCCGTGATAAGGCTTATGATTTAGTACAGAAAGTTGCACTTATCTGCTGGAGAGATAAACGAGATTTTCAGGAACTTTTAGTAAGAGACAAGGAAATCCGCAAGCATTTAGAAGAGAAAGAAATCCGAGTGCTCTTTGATGCGAGTTATTATTTACGCAATGTTGATAAGATATTTCAGAGATTAGGATTATAGAAATATAGATAAAAAATATAGATAAAATTTTTAATCAAGAAAGAAGGAGGTTGATATACAAATGGATGAACGTATGATTACCACAGAAACAATCGAAAAACAGGGCTTGACGATTGAAGAATATGAAATGATTAAAAAGCGTTTAGGACGCGAACCAAATTTTGTAGAGTTGGGAATGTTTTCGGCAATGTGGAGCGAACATTGTTCTTATAAAAATTCTAAACCGGTGCTAAAACTTTTTCCTACTAAAGGCAAAAATGTTATTCAGGGTCCAGGAGAGAATGCAGGCATTGTAGATATTGGAAGTGGTTTGGGCGTGGTTTTTAAAATTGAATCCCATAACCACCCTTCGGCAGTAGAACCCTATGCTGCTTCTGCTACAGGCGGAGGAGGGTGTATTCGTGATATCTTCACTATGGGAGCTCGACCTATTGGGCTTCTCGATTCTTTACGTTTGGGAAAGTTAGAGAATGAACGGGTTAAATTCCTTTTTAAGAATATCATTAGGGGGTTTACTGAGTATGCCAATATTGCAGAAATTCCGGTTATGGGAGGCGAGGTATATTTTGATGAATCTTTTGAAGGCAATCCCCTCGTGAATGCGATGACTGTCGGCATAGTAAAGAAGAAAAATATTGTAAAGGCAAGGGCTATCGGTAGAGATAATTTAGTCCTTATTGTGGGGGGAGCCACTGGTAGGGATGGCGTGGAAGGTGCTGCGTTTGCTTCTGCAGGATTAGATGAAGAATCGACCAAAAGAAGTTCTGCGGTAGCCATTGGTGATCCGCGTATGGGGCGTATCTTGAGAGAAGCCTGTCTTGAACTGATAAATAAAGGGTTAGTTATAGGTATGCAGGATATGGGTGCAGCGGGGCTTACCTGTTCTACATGTGAAACCTCTTATAAGGGAAAAACGGGAATGGAAATTAATATTGATTTGATTCCTCATAAAGAAGAGGGAATGAATGCTTATGAGATAATGCTCTCCGAATCTCAAGAGAGAATGTTGGTTATTATTGAAAAAGAAAAATTGGAAGAGGTAAAGAAAATTTTCACAAAATGGAATGTGCCCATGGCTGTCATTGGTAAGGTTAACGATGATGGGATAGTGCGGGTTAAAGAAAAGGGCAGAGTAGTAGCAGAAATTCCTGCTGCTGCTTTGGTAGAAGCACCCATATACTATCGAAATGTGCAGAGGCCAAGATATTTAGATGAGGTGAAAAGATTTAAAATATCTACTATCAAAAAACCAGCTGATTATAACCAGGTTTTGTTTAAGCTAATGAGCAATCCTACTCTTGCCAGCAAGGTTTGGATTTTTAAACATTGTGATCCCGCGGTGGGTAAGGATATTTTAGTGGCACCTGGTTCCGATGCCGGAGTAGCGGCTGTTCCGGGAACTAACAAAGCCATCGCGGCTACTACAGATTGCAATTCCACATACTGTTATTTGGATCCTTTTAGAGGTGGAAAGATTGCTGTAGCCGAAGCAGCCCGGAATTTGGTTTGCTGTGGAGCAAAACCTTTAGCTATTACCGATGGTATTAACTTTGGCAACCCTAAAAACCCAGAAGTCTTCTGGCAGTTTAAGCAGGCAGTATTAGGCATATCCGCTGCTTGCCGTGCCTTAAGTATACCCGTGGTTAGTGGGAATGTCAGTTTTAATAACGAGAATCCCAAAGGTTCAGTTGACCCTACACCTATTATAGGAATGGTGGGATTAATTAGAGATAAGAAAAAAATAATCACACATTATTTTAAACAAGCAGGAGATATAGTTTTGCTTTTGGGTAAAACCAAAGAAGAAATAGGAGGAAGTGAATATTTAAAAACTATCTATGGATTAAAACAGGGAAAGTGTCCAGAGATTGATTTAAAATTGGAAAAAAGTTTACAGAAAACTGTATTAGAAGCAATAGAGAAAAAATTGATTAAATCTGCCCATGATTGTTCAGAAGGAGGACTAACGGTGGCCATTGCAGAAAGTTGTTTGGGTAATCCGCTTAAAAAAATGGGAGCCAAAGTTAAGCTTTCTACTCAGCGTATAAGAACAGACGCTCTTTTATTTGGTGAGAGTCAATCACGTATTATCTTAAGTGCTGAGCCAAAAAATGTTAAGAAAATAGAACAGATTGCTAAAAAGAATAAAGTTCCTTTTGGTTTAATTGGCGAAGTGGGAGGAGATAGATTGATTATAGAAGGATTAATTGATGTATCTCTTATTGAGCTTTATGAAGTTTGGAGTAAAGCGATAGAGAATTATTTGAAAGAATAATTTTTTAAAGGGTGTTTACGAGATGTGCTTAGTATAAAATATTTCCTATTTACGAAGATGGTAAAATGGTGAAAAATCCGATGTTAAGAATTAATAAAATTAATAAATAGAAATGGTAAATTTAAGAGAGTGTTTGTGAGTGGAGAGTTAAAGGAAAATTGTGGTCTTTTTGGTGTTTTTGGGCATAAAGAGGCAGGTTATTTAACCTATCTTGGCCTTTACGCTTTACAACATCGAGGAGAGGAATCCTGTGGTATAGTCAGTTCCAATGGCAAAGAAATCTTTCAATATAAAGGAATGGGATTAGTAGCGGATGTTTTTACGGAAGAGATTATCAAAAGTCTTACCGGAGATAGAGCCATTGGACACACGCGTTATTCTACTACAGGGGCAAGCCTTCTAAAGAATGTCCAGCCGATTTTGGTTAATTATTCCCAAGGTGTGATTGCAATTGCCCATAATGGTAATTTGGTGAATGCCTTAAGTTTACATCATAGTTTAGAAAAAGGAGGTTCTATTTTTCAAACAAGTTCTGATTCGGAAATCTTGATTCATCTGATGTCAAGGGAAAAGAAAGGGAATCACTTAGAGCGGTTATTAAAATCTGTTAAATTTTTAGAAGGAGCGTACTGCTTTCTTTTGCTTACCCACGAAGCTCTTTTTGCGGTAAGAGATTCCCATGGTTTCAGGCCTCTTTGGTTAGGAAAGTTAAAAGATGCTTATATATTTGCTTCTGAGACATGTGCTTTTGATTTGGTAGGAGCTAAGGAGATAAGAGAAATAGAACCGGGTGAAATAGTTGTAGTAGATAAAAATGGGTTGAGAAGTTTTAAGCCATTCAAGAAAATTTCCCCTTCGTTTTGCATATTTGAACATATCTATTTTGCCCGACCCGATTCAAAAATTTTTGGAGAGACAGTTCATATCGTAAGGAAGCGTCTGGGAAGAAATTTAGCACAAGAACATCCAGTATCGGCAGATTTGGTCATTCCTGTTCCAGACTCAGGCACTTCTTCTGCCTTGGGTTTCAGTCAGGAATCGGGGATTCCTATGGAATATGGAATTATCCGTAATCACTATATTGGAAGGAGTTTTATTCAACCTAGACAATCTATTCGCGACTTTAATGTGAGAGTAAAATTCAATCTCTTAAGAGATGTTTTAAAAGGAAAACGCATTGTAATAGTCGATGATTCCATTGTGAGGGGAACTACTTCTAAGATAAGAGTGAGGAATTTGAGAGAGGCTGGAGCAAAAGAGGTTCATTTGCGTATCAGTTGTCCTCCTCATTGTTTTCCTTGTTTTTACGGAATAGACTTTCCAACAAAGAAGGAGTTGATTGGGGCAAGATTAAAGATTGAAGAAATAGAGAAATTTTTACAGGTTGATTCATTAGGATATTTAAGCTTAAAAGGAATGCTTTCTTGCGTTGAGGCATATCCCAAAGGAAGTTATTGTGTTGCTTGCTTTACAGGAGATTATCCGGTAAAATTTGGGAAAAGAATTAATAAATATATCTTAGAGAAAGGATGCGGTGTTCATGAATAAACTTACATATAAAAAGGCAGGGGTAGATATTGACAAGGCTAATGTCTTACTTAAAGCAGTTAAGCCTTTTATCAAGAAAACCCATACAAAAGAAGTGATTGCTGATATTGGCAGTTTTAGTGGTCTTTTTTCGGTAGAGGTTCTAAAGAGCTATAAAAAACCCATTTTGGTTTCTTCAACTGATGGGGTAGGGACAAAATTGAAGCTTGCGTTTTTGGTAGATAAACATGATACAGTAGGCATAGACCTCGTTGCTATGAATGTTAATGATATTTTAACTTTTGGGGCCAGACCTTTGTTTTTCTTAGATTATCTGGGGTGTTCGAGATTAGAAGAAGATAAATATGTACAGATTATTAAGGGGATAGCAAAAGGTTGCAAGGAGGCAGGTTGTGCTTTAGTTGCGGGAGAAACAGCAGAGATGCCCGGGATGTATAAAGAAGGAGAATATGACTTAGCAGGATTTTGCGTGGGTGTAGTGGAAAGAGATAGGATTATCGATGGGAGAAACATAGAGGTTGGTGATAGAGTAATTGGTTTAGCTTCTTCAGGCCTTCACTCCAATGGTTTTTCTTTAGTACGCAAGGTTTTTAGTTTACCTGAACAAAGAAAATTAGCAAATGAATTGCTAAAACCTACGCGTATCTATGTTAAGCAAATTTTGTCAATACTTGCTAGCGACTACTGGTTATTCATAAAAGGTAGTGCCCATATTACTGGCGGTGCTTTTTATGAGAAAATTCCTCGTATTATTCCCGAAGGCAAATCCATTTTAATCAGAAAAAACTCTTGGCAGATACCTAAGATCTTTAAGGTAATTCAAGAAAAGGGAAACATTGAAGAAAAAGAGATGTATCGCACTTTTAACATGGGTATTGGAATGGTTTTGGTTACAGAAAGAAACAGAGAGTTATTGGTAATTAAGAAATTAGAAAATTGGGGAATAAAATCTTTGGTGATTGGAGAAGTAATTAAGGGGGATAGAGAAGTAATAATAGATTAGTGCAAGTTCAGGATGCAGGATTATATTTAAGAAATTTATAAAATTTAGTTTTTGATATTTAGAATTATTGTATATAGGGATGAAAATATTAGTTATCGGCTCTGGTGGGAGAGAGCATGCTTTAGTTTGGAAAATTAGTCAATCTAAACTAGTGGATAAGATATTTTGTGCCCCGGGTAATGGTGGAATCCTTAAACATGCAGAGTGTATTGATATAAAAACAGAAGATACAGATGGTTTATTAGAGCTTGTACGCAAAGAACGAATAGACTTTACAATCGTCGGTCCAGAAGCATCTTTAGCGCAAGGAATTTCTGATGAATTTATGAAAAACGGCTTTAAGATTTTTGGGCCGGGAAAATTAGCAGCAAGTTTAGAATCAAGCAAGATTTTTGCTAAAGAACTGATGCACAAATATAGTGTTCCCACTGCTGACTTTAAGATATTCGATAATCCTGATGATGCAAAGCATTATATAGAAACAAAAAATGGACCTTGGGTAATTAAGGCCGATGGACTTGCACAGGGTAAAGGGGTATTTGTTGTTAAGACGGAAGAGGAGGCATTTAATGCTATTGATTTAGTTATGGTAAATAAAATCTTTGGTAAGGCGGGAGAAAGAATTATAGTTGAGGATTTTCTTAAAGGAGAAGAAGCTTCAATAGTGGTCGTTACTGACTCGCGTGAATTCGTTGCTTTTCCATCCAGTCAGGACCACAAGCGTGTATTTGATAATGACGAAGGACCAAATACCGGTGGGATGGGTGCTTATTCTCCCGCTCCAGTAGTTACGAGAGAGTTGTTTGAAGTTATTGAGAAAGATATCATTACGCGGACAATTGATGGTTTAGTGCAAGAGGGTATAATCTATAAAGGTGTTTTGTATGCAGGAATTATGGTTACCCAACAAGGACCTAAAGTTTTAGAATTCAATGTGCGTTTTGGTGATCCTGAGACCCAAGCAGTTTTACCCCGACTAAATTCAGATTTATTGGAGTTGATGTTAGCTACCTCCGAAGGTAAGCTTGCTAAGTTTAAGAAATTTGGTTCTTTGAACTGGAATAAAAAGTCATGCGTCTGTGTGGTATGTGCTTCAAAAGGTTATCCCGGTGATTACGAGAAAGATAAGGTTATTTATGGTTTGGAAGAGGCGGAAAAGTTAGAAGATATAGTTATCTTTCACGCGGGGACAAAGGTTCAGATTTCCGAAGAAAAGGATAAGAAACTAGATATGAAATACATGACTAATGGAGGGAGGGTTTTGGGAGTAGTGGGTTTGGGGGAGGGAATAGAAGAAGCCATTAGGCGTACTTATAGAGCAGTAGAGAAGATTCATTTTGAAGGTATGCATTATCGTAAAGATATAGGAAAAAAAGCTTTAGAAAATAAAAAATCCCACCATAAAAATTGTGCTACAAGAATTAACGAAGTCGCTTAGTTTTGTATTAGAGGTAGATACGTTGAGCTTTTTGACGGTAAAAATCAAATAGATTATAATTAGGGGGAGGATATGAGAAATAAAAAGATACAAGCTTTAGTGAGCGTGGTAATGGGTAGCGATTCTGACCTTCATGTATTAGAAGAAGGATTTAGTATCCTTAAAGATTTTAAAATTCCTTACGAGGTGCGTATTATTTCTGCACATCGCACCCCTGATGAAGCGGTGGAATTTGCCAAGCATGCTAAAGATAGAGGTGTAAAGGTAATTATAGCTGCTGCAGGAGGAGCAGCCCATCTTCCGGGTGTAATCGCTTCTCATACCGAATTACCGGTGATAGGAGTTCCTATTGAGACAGATTCTCTAAAGGGTTTGGACTCTCTTTTATCTATTGTTCAGATGCCTGCAGGTGTTCCTGTGGCTACCATGGCTTTGGGTAAAACAGGAGCCAAGAATGCCAGTCTTCTAGCTATTAAGATTCTGAGTTTGGAAGATAGAAAATTAGACCATCTTATTATAAAATACAAAAAACAGATGCAGAGAAAAGTAAAAGAGAAGGATAGTGAGGTTAGAAGGAATTATAGTTTCTATACCGAGATAAAAAAATGATTAAAAATATTCTCTTTGTATGTACAGGTAACAGCTGTAGATCGGTAATGGCAGCAGAGCTACTAAAAAATATGCTTAAAGATAAAGCAAAAAATTTTGTGATAAAATCTGCAGGAACCTCTGCTTTGGAAGGAATGGGTGCAAGTACGGAGGCGCAAAAGGTTATGTTAAAGGAAGGTATTGATATATCTGCTCACCGTGCCACACGTTTGACCAAAGAGATGATAGAAGAAGCAGATTTGGTTCTGGTTATGGAAGAAGCGCATCATAACATTATTCTGAATCTTTATCCTGAGGCGGAGAAAAAAACCTATCTTCTTAAAAGTTTTATGGAAAACATACCCAAAAATAGTAGTCTGGAAATTCCCGACCCTATCGGGAGACCTCCTGAAGTCTATGAAGAGGTTTTGTTTATTTTTAAGGAGAGTTTAGAAGGTTTAATTAAGAAATTCAAGTTGGATAAATAATATCTTGTATTGTAATCATGTAATTTTACTTAATAAGATCTAAAATAAAATGAATATTGCTCTTGGTTCAGACCATGCAGGATTTAAATTGAAAGAAGCATTAAGGGATTTTTTATTAGAAAATGGATACAGAATAAAAGATTTTGGTACCTTTAAAGAAGAAAGTTGTGATTACCCTGATTTTGGATACAAAGTAGCAAAGGCAGTATCAGAGCATAAATTTGAGAGAGGAATTTTGATTTGTGCTACTGGCATTGGCCAGAGCATTGTTGCCAATCGCTTCCCCGGAGTAAGAGCTGCTTTGTGTTATAATCTTAAATGCGCTAAATTGAGCAGAGAACACAATGATGCAAATATAATTATTTTTGGAGCACGTTTTATAAATAAGGAAATGGCAAGAAAGTTTTTAGAGATTTGGTTAAAAACTGGGTTTCAAAAGGGGAGGCATCTGCGGAGGTTAAAAAAGATTGAGAAGATTGAAAAAGAAATTAGCAAAGGGGGTAAATAGTGAAGAGATTAAAGGAAGTTGACCCTGAGATATTTTATTTTCTTAGGAAAGAGATTAAAAGAGAGAACGAAAATTTAGAACTTATTGCCTCAGAAAATTTTGTTTCTTATGCAGTTTTGGAAGCGCAGGGATCCGTACTTACTAACAAGTATGCAGAAGGATATCCGGGAAGGCGTTGGTATGGAGGTTGTCAATATGTAGATGAGGTAGAACGTTTGGCAGTGGAGAGGGCTAAGAAGATATTTAAAGCGGAGCATGTAAATGTACAGCCACACTCGGGGACGCAAGCAAATATGGCAGTTTATTTTGCTTTGCTTAAACCGGGGGATACCGTTCTTGCTATGGACCTGGCGTGCGGAGGACACCTTTCCCATGGCCATCCCCACAATTTCTCAGGTATTTTTTACAACATTGTTACCTATGGAGTGAATAGGAGTACTGAGTTAATAGATTACGACCAAGTAGAGATATTAGCAAAGAGACATCGACCAAAGATGATACTTGCAGGGGCAAGTGCCTATTCTCGCATCATTGATTTTAAGAAACTGAGAGAAATATGCGATAAGGTAGGAGCTTATCTTTTTGTAGATATGGCACACTTTGCCGGTTTAGTCGCCGCAGGACTGCATCCCAACCCAGTTGATTATGCCGAAGTAGTCTCTACTACTACTCACAAGACTTTGCGTGGTGCAAGAGGAGGAATGGTTCTCTGCAAAAAAGAATTTGCTAAAAAAATTGATGCTTTGATTTTCCCTGGAATTCAAGGAGGGCCTTTATTACATATAATTGCTGCGAAGGCAGTTACTTTTAAAGAAGCCTTAAATCACGATTTTAAAAAATATCAACAGCAAGTAGTTAAGAATGCTCAGGTTCTTGCTTCAGAGTTAAAAAGTAAAGGATTTCGCATCGTTTCTGGAGGGACAGATACGCATCTTTTTTTGGTAGACCTTATTAAGAGTAGAGGAGTTACCGGTAAAGAAGCTGCAGAAGTTTTAGATATGGCAAATATTACTGTGAATAAAAATCTTATTCCTTTTGATAATTTAAGTCCCCCCATAACCAGCGGTATTCGTTTGGGAACTCCTGCTGTGACCACTCGAGGGATGAAAGAAGAGCATATGAAAGAAATAGCCTCTTTTATAGATGAAGTATTAAAATCACCTGACAATAAGATGGCTATTAAAGAGGTTAAAGATAAAGTAAGGAATCTACTTAAAAGATTTCCTTTATATTTATCGCGATGAAGAAAGAAATTAAACGTCCTTCTTGGGATAATTATTTTATAGAAATAGCTAAGCTTGTAGCCAGTCGTTCAACATGTTTGCGTAGGCAAGTAGGGGCAGTGATTGTCAAAGAGCGACATATTTTGTCAACGGGTTACAATGGGACTCCCAAAGGGATTAAACATTGCGACGTTATAGGATGTTTGCGGGAGAAACTGAAAATTTCTTCAGGCGAACGTCATGAACTCTGTCGCGGTCTGCATGCGGAGCAAAATGCCTTACTCCAGGCGGCACTCTACGGAATAAGTCTTAAGGATGCAACTTTATATTGCACAAATCAACCCTGTATTATTTGTGCAAAGATGTTGATTAATGCGGGAATAAAAGAAATTGTTGTTTTGGATGGTTACCCTGATTCGACGGCTAAAGAAATGTTCGAAGAGTCAAAGATTAAGATAAGAAGAATAAGAGAATCTAATTTACCTTTTGATATTTAGAATCTGAATTTAGAAATATAATAATGAATTGTCCCTATTGTAAATATAGCGAAACCAAAGTAATCGACTCTCGAATATCGCAAGAAGGTTTAGCTATCCGCAGGAGAAGGGAGTGTCTAAAATGTAAAAGAAGGTTTACTACTTATGAGAAATTAGAAGAAATGCCTCTTATGGTGGTTAAAAAAGATGGAAGAAGAGAACATTTTGATAGGAGCAAACTTCTTTCTGGAATAATGAAAGCGGTAGAGAAAAGACCTATAGAAACCGCGAGAATAGAGGATATGTTGGATAGAATAGAAATGGCTTTACAAAGAAGTTCGGATAACAATGAAGTCAGTTCGCGAACAATCGGAGAATTGGTAATGAAGCATTTGCGCTCTCTAGACCAGGTAGCCTATGTCCGTTTTGCTTCGGTTTATCGTGAGTTTAAAGATGTTGGGCAATTTATGCTGGAGTTGAAAGGACTTCTAAGCAAAGAAAAAAGGAAAATATAATGTATTTCAAATCCATAGAATTATATGGTTTTAAGTCGTTTGCTGAAAAGACAGTATTGAAATTCGAACCGGGGATTACCGCCATTGTTGGTCCTAATGGTTGTGGAAAAAGCAATATTTCGGATGCAATAAAGTGGGTCTTAGGAGAACAGAATCCTCGGGAATTACGTGGTTCCAGGATGGAAGATGTTATCTTTAATGGGACTAGCATCAAGGAGCCAGTTAATTTTGCCGAGGTTTCTTTAACCCTTTCCAATGAGGATAAAATTTTCCCTATAGAATATGCAGAGATTACCGTTACTCGGCGGCTTTTTCGTTCCGGAGAATCAGAATATTTACTCAATAAAGTTCCCGTTCGTCTTAAAGATATCCAGGAATTATTCTTTGGTACAGGTATAGGAACAAGTTCCTATTCTCTGCTTGAACAGGGTAAGATTGACTTGGTTTTGAGTTCACGAGGGGAGGATCGACGTTTCATATTTGAGGAAGCAGCAGGAATCACCAAATTTAAATCTCAAAAAAAAGAGGCTTTGAGAAAATTGGAAGATACAGAAAATAATTTAATAAGGGTTAACGATATAATCAGTGAAGTAAGCAGGCAACTTTCTTCACTTGAACGTCAGGCAAGAAAAGCGGAACGGTATCAGGAGATTTTTAATATATTAAAAGACAAAGAATTAAAATATAGTAAATCCCTTATGCTTCAATTGGAGGGTAAGAAGGAAGCACTGCTTAAAGAAAAAGAAGCTTTACAAAAAGAAGAAGAAAAAATCTTAAGAGATTTATCTTCCGGAGAAGAGCGGTTGAAAGAAAGACGAGAAAAGCTCGAATCTTTAGAAAAAGAGATTTCTTCAGAGGAGAGCAGAAAGGCTTACCTTGAAGCTTCGTTAGAAAAGAACCAATCAAAGATTATGCTTGATAGTGAACGCATTAAAGAGTTAGAGGAAAGAAATATCGTCCTTGTCGAGGAAAATAAGAGATTAGAGGAAAAAAGAGACAACGAGAGGAGAATGCTCACAGAACTGAAAGTTCAATTTGATGATTTTTGTAAGGATGAAGAGGAAAAGAAAAATCTGCTCAAAAACAAACAGGATTTATTGAATTCACTAAATCAACAGATAAAAGAAGGAGAATCTTTGATTAGTAATTACCGACTTCAACTTATGGATGTTAATCAGGGAATGGCAAGAGTAAGAAATGAGCTGACGAAGCTAAAGACAGAGATTTCGTCTTTTCAAGCACGCCTCCGCCGTTTGGAATTAGAAAAAGCTAAGGCTGATGAAGAGAAAGGTAAACTTGATAGTTTATATACCCAACGTTGCCAAATTTTAGAGGATAAGAAATTAGTTCTATATAATAAAGTTAAAGATATAGAGGAATTAGATAATCGGATAGGGAAATTAAATAAGGACCTGGATGATTTAACTGGAGAACTTCAGAAGAAAGAGGTGGAATATAATACACTCGCTTCACGCATCGATTTGATGAAAGAGATGGAAGCACATTATGAAGGGTATTCTCCGGGAGTAAAATCCTTGATTTTAGCATATAAAAATGGTGCATTAGGAGAAGCAGCGATAATTGGACCTTTGGCAGAAATGCTTGAAGTGGATAAGGGTTATGAGAAAGCGGTGGAAGCCGTTCTGGGTGAGAATGCTCAGGCAATCTTAATTAAAGACTACAGAAGTTTGTCACTCTGTTTAGATTATATAAGAGAACACAACTTAGGTGGAGTGAACTTTCTTGTTCTTGAGGACATAGAAAAAAATGTTGTTTCTTCATTAAATATCGAAGGCAAGTTTAGTTATTTAATTAACTTTGTCCGCCTCGTTCCTTATGAAATTGTACTCTCTTATTTGTTTTCAAATACCGTTTTAGTGAATAATTTGGAGGAAGGAATTGGGCTTAAGAGAGAAAGAGGAGATTTATCTTTATGCTTAGTTACTTGCCAAGGGGATGTTATGAGAGACAATTTTATCAAAACCGCTTATGTTTCTATAGACGAGGATACCTCTATCATTGGGCGTCGTAGAAAGATTGAGGATTTAAAATTGGAATTAGTTAGTTTGGGTAAAGAAAAGGATAAACTTTCCCAGGATAAAGAAAGTTTATCCCTAACGTTGAATCAGACCAAAGAGGAGTTGGTCAACAAAGAAGAGGAGAAACACTTAATTGAGATTGAGTTGAGCAATCTAAACCAAGAGGTTGAAAGGATAGGAAAAGATTTAGGAAGAGTAAAGGACGAATTAGGAATTGTAGATTTAGAAATTGAAGAATCGCGTGAGGAGGTCAATTCGCGCGATGGCAAGATAAAGGAGAGTGAAAATAGACTAAAGGATTTAGAGTTGAGAGAGTCAGAAATACAACGGCTCTTAGAAGAAACGACGCGTAATCTTGAAGATAGAAATGCTTTAAGGGAAAAGACTTTATTGGAGATTACAGAGCTTGAATCGAGTTTAAATTCGTACAGTGAGAAGGCAACGCTTCTTAACGAGAGGATTTATTCCTTGGAAAACTCTGTTGCTGAAACAGAGAGAATGTTTTTAACAAGATTAGAGGAAAGAAATATTAATCTTGAAAAAATTAAACTCTTGAATGAAGAGATTTCCTCTCTTGAGAAGGAGAAAGGTGTTTTTAATAAAGAGATTGAAAATAGTGTAAAGAAATTAGATGATTTAAATGCAAAGAAAAATTATTTTAAGAATGAGATAGAAGAAGAAGAAGATAGCTTGGGAACAATGCAGAAGAGCTTGGATAAGATAAAAAATGGAATTCATGAGTTGGAGATAAAAATGCAAGGTATAGATTTTGATAAGAGAGATATTCTCCAGAAAATAGAAAGTAATTATAAAATTAATTTAGAGACAGCAAAGGTAGATTTTACAGCGGAAGATTTTGATGAACATATTTTGAAAGAAGAAATAAGTTCATTACAAGATAAGCTTTTATCACTTGGCCCAGTTAATCTTATTGCCATCGAAGAGTTTGGACAACTTCAGGAAAGACACAGTTTTCTTCTTAACCAACAGTCAGATTTGCTGAAAGCTAAGGAATCCTTGCACGAGGCAATTAATCGTATTAATCATACGGCGAAGGAAATGTTTATTGATACGTTTCAGAAGATAGGGGTAAACTTCAAAGAGATTTTCCGTCTTCTTTTCGGTGGAGGAAATTCTCAGTTGTTCCTTTTGGAACCTGAGAATGTTTTAGAGTCAGGGATAGAAATTATTGCTCAGCCACCAGGTAAAAAGTTGCAGAATATAAATCTCCTTTCTGGAGGAGAGAAGGCCTTGACTGCTGTAGCCTTGCTTTTTGCTATTTTTAAAGTAAAACCCAGTCCTTTTTGTATCCTTGATGAAGTAGATGCGCCCCTGGATGAGTCTAATATTGACCGTTTCCGTATGTTGATGAAGGAATTTTCTAAAACGTCACAATTTATTGTTATTACGCACAATAAAAAAACAATAGCGGTTGCTGACGTTATGTATGGAGTGACGATGGAAGAATCAGGGGTTTCTAAACTTGTTTCTGTAAAATTTTCTGATGTTTCTGAAAATACTAAAGTCGAGGCAAGGAAAAATTAAATTAAGTTTATTATTACTGAGACATTGACTGAGGAAAATATAGACAAGTACGATTCCTCCCTTTTTTCTTAGCCTCGAGCATAGCCATATCTGCTTTGTAAATCAATTCATCTTTGTTAGAAGCATCTGCAGGAAAGGTAGCTATACCTATACTTACGGTGATTTTCTGTTTCGGTTGTACTTCTTCATGAGGGAATTTATGTAATTCAATTTGATTCCTCAATCTCTCCGCAAATTTGAGTGTATCTTCTTTACTTATTTGGGGTAAAATTATAGCAAATTCCTCACCTCCGTATCTACATGCCCAGTCATTTCTACGTACATTTTGCCGGATTATATCTCCTATTTCTTGAAGGACTTTGTCTCCCGCTTGATGACCAAGTGTATCATTGTAGTTTTTGAAATCATCTATATCGAGCATAATAAGACTTATTGATGTTTTGTTTGCAGAAGATTTCTTTATTTCTTCATTCATCAACTGCTGAAAATAACCATGATTCCAGAGATGTGTAAGATAGTCGGTATTAGAGAGGATGAGAGTCTGTTCATATAAACGTGAGTTTTCAATTGCTAAACCTGCCTGGTTAGCAAACATACTTAGAAGACGCAAATCATCCTGGTTAATGGGTTTTCGCGTTATAAAATTGTCTGCCAGAATTACCCCTATTGCCTTATCTTTTGCCTTAAGCGGCACCACCACAAATTGGTCAACTTTTAACAAGGAGAGTGCAACATCGTTTATTTTTGCCCTCGCTTCAGGAGTATTTATAAGGGAAGGAGAGCCTTTTATTACTGTCACAGCAAGGATTCCTCCATCTTCTCTTAAAGGAATTTTTATGGTTTTTACGAGATTGTTCAAAGGAGAATCCTTCTGGACAGAAAACTCTTTATATGCTTCAATGAAATCATTAAGGTCCATTTTTTCTGTTTCAATCTTTTTCCAAATGTGATATGCCTCTTCACCTGACTGCGGTCCTATGCCCATACGTCCTTCAAGCAAATTTTCTTTTTCATTGACCATAAAAAGCATTGCGCGGTTAAAACCGAGTCCAGTATGGGCAGTTGCTGCAGTAAGTATTATATAGAGAATTTCATCAAGGTTGAGTGTGGAATGCATAGCGTTGCCTATCTCATAGAGGATAGATAGTTCCGTTTTTGCTTTATCCAGCTCTTTCTTAAACAGCTCAATATTTTCTTGAATCTCTTTTTCCATAAGGGGACAAATAAAGTTATATAAATATAGCAAAAATTTTTATTTCTGTCAAGGCTTGACAAACAAACCTGTTTTTGATAAAATTTAGATAAATCTTCGGGACATCTGCTATGGCAGACCTGCCATAGTCTTCTATGGCAGGAGGTGTAAATCCTGACCGGCGGTTTTCCCTTTTAGAAAAGAAAGGAAGTGTTTAAGGGAGTTGAGAGTTTTGATTTAGGAGAAGGATAGTTTTCTAAAGGGGTAAAGCCCGCGAATCCCGATTCACCGGGACAGAACTGGTGAAATTCCAGTGCCGATTGTCCTGACTAAAGTCAGGATGCCGGATTGAAGAGAACCATTGTATTCGGCATATAGTCTAGAGGGGAGAAGATTTTATAATCGTTGTTTTCTCTTTACCGTAGATTAATTCGGTTATAAAATATTGTCCCGAGGATAACTTCGGGACATTTTATTTTGGAGGATTAAGGGGTTTATGAAATTCAATACTATAGAAGAGATTATTGAAGATTTGAAACAGGGAAAGATGGTGATTATGCTCGATGATAAGGACCGTGAGAATGAAGGAGACCTTATTGTTGCTGCTTCTTTTATTACAGCGGAACACATCAATTTTATGGCCAAATATGGGAGGGGTTTAATCTGTGTGCCCATGGAAGGCGAGCGCTTAGATGAGTTGGGATTATATCCCATGGCTGAAGAACCACAGGATACGTATAAGACTGCCTGGGTTATTTCTGTTGATGCTAGAAATAATATTACAACAGGGATTTCTGCTCACGACCGCGCCCATACTATTAAAGTTTTGATTGATCCTCAGACAGCTGCGAAAGATTTAGTTAAGCCTGGTCATGTATTTCCTTTACGGGCAAAAGAAGGAGGAGTTTTAGTTAGGGCAGGGCATACGGAAGCGTGTGTAGATTTGATGAGATTAGCGGGTCTTTATCCTGCAGGAGTTATTTGCGAAATTATGAATGAGGATGGAACGATGGCAAGGACAAGGGAACTCTTTGAGTTTGCACAAAGGCACAACCTCAGGATTGGAACCATAGCTGAACTTATTGCTTACCGGAGACGTTCCGATAAATCTGTTCATAGAGTGAGCGAAACGGTTATTCCTACAGATTATGGTGAATTTAGACTTGTTCTCTATGAGTCATCGATTGATAAAGCCCTACATATTGCTTTAGTAAGAGGGGATTTAGAGAAAAACATCCAGCCTGTTCTCGTAAGGGTTCATTCTCAGTGTTTAACTGGCGATATCTTTGGTTCAAAAAGATGTGATTGTGGTGAACAGTTGAATAAATCAATGGAGATGATTGCCCGCGAAGGAAGAGGGGTAATTCTTTATCTTCTCCAGGAAGGGAGAGGGATTGGTTTAGAAAATAAGATTAGAGCCTATGCTTTGCAAGATAAAGGTTTAGATACAGTGGAAGCAAACCTTGCTCTTGGTTTTGATGCCGATTTAAGAGAATACGGAATTGGTGCTCAGATTCTTTTTGATTTGGGAGTTAGGGAAATTCGGTTACTTACCAATAACCCACGTAAAATTGTAGGTCTGGAGGGTTATGGTCTCAAAATTGTCGAACGTGTTCCCATTGAAATTTCTCCCTCTCCTTTCAACAAGAGATATTTGAAGGCAAAAAAAGAAAAATTAGGGCATCAATTGTCTATTTAAATATGAATAATCAGATTAAAAAGTTTGTTTAAGACAGTTAACCAATTCAAGACATTCGGTTTTCTAAAATTGTATACTTGCTTTTCAAAATTGTAAAGAAAGGAGGTAGCCATGAAGTTGATTAAAGGAGATTTAGTAGTAGAGGATAAGAAGTTTGCTATTGTGGTTTCGCGTTTTAATGAATTTATAAGTCAGAAACTACTTGAGGGATGTATTGATACCCTACTAAGGCATGGTGCAAAGGAGGAAGATATTTTAGTAACTTGGGCCCCTGGTTCTTTTGAAATTCCTCTTATTGCTTCAAAACTTGTTCAATCTAAAAAATTTCAGGCGGTAATCTGTTTAGGAACAATTATTCGTGGTGCTACTCCTCATTTTGATTATATTTCTGCCGAAGTAACCAAAGGGATTGCACAGATAAACATTTCTACGGGGATTCCCGTTATTTTTGGGATAATTACTGCTGATAATATAGAACAGGCAATTGAACGCGCAGGGACCAAAGAAGGTAATAAAGGTAGAGATGCAGCATTATCTGCTATTGAGATGGCGAATCTTTTAGATAAGATAAAATAGGTGATGGGTTGCCGTACATTTTCGGTTGAATTTTAGGTATGTAAACTATAATCTTTCTCAACAAGTGTGGGGGTAAATGCGTAAACGTACAGTGGCACGGGAAATGGCGTTACAATGTCTCTATCAGACAGATGTCAATCGAGTTTCTTATGAGGAAGGTAGAGAAAGTTTTTGGTCAGGTGTAGATGTAAATGAAGAAATTAGAGCATATGCGGACAATTTGGTTAGAGGGACTCTGGCAAATCTTGAAAAAATAGATTCGTTGATTAAGAAATATGCTCAAAACTGGGAAATATCCCGTATGGCAGTTATTGACCGTAATATACTGCGCATGTCTTGTTTTGAACTAAATTCTATTAAAGAAGTTCCTCCAAAAGTAGTGATTAATGAGGCGATAGAATTAGCCAAAAAATATGGCGATGTTGAATCTCCTAAATTTATAAATGGTATACTGGATAAAATTTTTAAAGAAGATATAAAAAAACTTAGAGAGATTTAATTTGGAAACACAATTTGCTGACCTTCATATCCATTCCTCTTTTTCAGACGGTTTTTTTACACCTAAGGAAATTGTTAATAAAGCGAATGAGAAGAAACTTTCTTGTATTGCAGTTACTGATCACGACTGTGTAGATGCCATTCCTCATCTTTTTAGATACGCTTCTTCTTTAGAAGTGATTCCTGCCGTAGAGTTGACCACTGAACTTGATGATAAAGAGATCCATATTTTAGGATATTTCATAGATCATCAGGAAGAAAGTTTTGTTAATAGATTAAAAGAATTTTGTCGGGCAAGAGAAAAAAGGATATATAGGATGGTAGAAAAGCTCAATGCTTTTGGGATCAATATAGACTATAAAGAGGTTGTGACGGAAAAAAGAGAAGGCTCGGTAGGTAGACTACACTTGGCACAGGTTTTATTAAAACGTGGTTATGTAAGAAGTATTTCTGAAGCATTTTCTAGATATATTGGTAATCATGCACCCTGTTATGTACAAAGATTTCGTCTTTTACCCCACGAAGCAATAAGAATGGTTAAAGAAGTAGGAGGAGTAACTGTTCTTGCCCATCCTTATAAGATGAATAAAGATGAACTGATTGAAAAATTGGTAAAAGAGGGTATTGAAGGGATTGAAGTTTATCATCCCGACCAATCTTCTTTAATAACTGAGCATTATCTATATTTAGCAAGAAGATATTCTCTTTTGGTTACCGGAGGTTCTGATTGTCATGGAATAAAGGGGAAAAGAGAGCTGGGGAGTATAAAAATTTCTTATGAATGGGTTAAGGAGATGAAAGAGAGGATTAAAGAACGATGAACCACGAAGATTATATGCGTACTGCTTTTAAACTGGCTCTGAAATCAAAAGGACTTACCAGCCCTAATCCGCTAGTAGGTTGTGTTATTGTAAAAGAAGGAAGAATATTAGGTAAAGGATTTCATAAAAGAGCAGGGTTTCCTCACGCAGAAATAGAAGCGTTAAGAGAGGCGGGAGGGAGAGCAAAAGGGGCAGTTTTATATGTAAATCTTGAACCTTGTTGTCATTATGGCAGAACTCCTCCGTGCACCAAAGCAATAATTTCTGCAGGGATAAAAAAAGTTTATACGGCGATGGTTGATCCTAATCCTCTAAATAACGGGAAAGGAATAAAAGAATTAAGAGAAAAAGGGATTGAGGTGGAGGTAGGAATTTTAGAAGATGAGGCAAGGAAAATTAATGAGGTTTTCGTAAAATACATTACTCAAAGAATCCCTTTTATAATTGTAAAAGTTGCTCAGAGTCTTGATGGAAAGATTACTACCAAGACCGGAGAATCTAAATGGATTACTTCGGAAAAGGCACGTACATTTGCAAAGGAATTACGTAACGAAGTAGATGCGGTAGTAGTAGGGGTAAATACAATAATTAAAGATAACCCTCTCTTAAACCCTGCATTCAAAACTCTAAATTCAAAGGTTTACTATAAGATTATTTTGGATTCAAGATTGAGGATGCCGCTTAAGGCAAGAGTCCTTTCTGAAAAATCTATTGGGAAATTAATTATTGCTACCACAAAGTATGCTCCTAAGAGAAGAATGCAAGAATTTAAAAACAGGGCAGAAGTTATAGTAGTTAATGATAAAGATGGCAGAGTTGATTTAAAGACTTTAGCGAGAAAATTGTTTGAAAAAGAAATAGCCCATGTTTTAGTAGAAGGAGGGGGAGAAACCATCGCTTCTTTTTTAGAGGGAAAACTTGTAGATAAAATTTATTTCTTTATTAGTCCAAAAATAATCGGAGGTCGAGAGGCAATTACTTCTGTGGAAGGAGAAGGTGTTGAGAAATTGAATAAGGCAATTTTATTGAAAAATACAGCGATAAAAAGGATAGGAGATGATTTTTTAATTTCTGGTTATATAAAAAAATAGGAGTTAAATATGTTTACAGGAATAATTGAGGAATTGGGTTCAGTGGATAAAATTTTGAAAAAGGATAGTTTTTTTAAATTAGAGATAAAGGCTGAGAAAATTATTACCACATTAAAAGTTGGAGATAGTGTTTCAGTAAATGGCGTATGCTTAACAATTGTGGAGACAAAAAAAGATAAATTAATTTTTGATTGTATCGGAGAGACTTTAAAGCGTACAAACTTAGGAATGCTTAAAGTAAAAGAAAAGGTTAATTTAGAGAGGGCATTAAAGCTCGATTCTTTTTTAAGTGGGCATATCGTTTTAGGACACGTAGATGGAATGGGTAAAATTTTAAAGAAGATTAAAGAAGAAAGTGGAATATCTTTATTTGTGGATACAAATAAAGAGATATTAGATTATCTTGTTCCTAAAGGTTCAATTTCTTTAGATGGAGTAAGTTTGACGATAGTAGAAATAGAAAACAGTTATTTTTCAGTAAATATTATTCCTCACACCGCAGAGAATACTACACTTGGTTTTAAAAATATTGGTGATTATTTGAATATTGAAATAGATATTTTTGCAAAATATGTGAATAAAATTCTTACGAAAAAAAAAGGTGAACACTTAAGCGAAGGATTTCTTAGAGAGCACGGTTTTTTATAAATTTTATAAAGTGAAAAAGGGAAGGGTTTTTATTGGAACAAGTGGTTATAGCTATGCTCACTGGGGAGATGGTTTGTTTTATCCTGAAGGGCTCCGAGAGAATAAATGGTTAGAATATTACTCTAAATTCTTTAACACTGTAGAATTAAATGTTACTTTCTATCGTCTTCCGCGGAGAAGCACATTTGAAAATTGGTATAAGAAAACTCCCAAGGATTTCGTATTCGTTGTTAAAGGTTCAAGATATATTACCCATGTAAAGAAACTCAATGGTATTAATGATGATCTTCTAAAATTGTTTAATCTACTTAAAGAACTGAAAGAAAAATTGGGAATAGTTTTATGGCAATTTCCTCCGGACATGAAATTAGATATTAAAAGATTAGAAAAATTTTGTAAAGATATTTCGGGATATAAAATCCGTTATGCTTTTGAATTTCGCCATTCCTCATGGTTCAATGAGGAAGTATATACTCTTTTAAGGAATTACAATTTTTCTTTATGTATTGCCCATTCACCATTTTGGCCGATGGTTGAGATTGTTACCAGTGACTTTATATATCTACGCTTTCACGGAGGAAAAACGCTTTACGGTTCAGAATATACCGAAAAAGAGTTGAAATTTTGGGTAGATAAGGCTAAAATCTGGATAGAAAAAGGTATTGATCTTTATGCCTATTTTAATAATGATGCTTGCGGCTATGCCGTAAAAAATGCCATAAGGTTAAAAGACCTTTTGACTATCTAACCCAAATCCGGGGAGTGGCTCAGTTTGGTTTAGAGCGCAGCGTTCGGGACGCTGAGGTCGACGGTTCAAGTCCGTCCTCCCCGACCACCTATGAGCAATTATCCTTATTAAACGCTACTTTGACTTATCTTGAAAAAACAACTACTAAAATATAATTTATTGCTTAGTCACTGACATTGTAGATATCAATTGTCCCTGCGGTGTTTACTTGCCATTAACTTCTTGCCAATTTTATTTTAGGCGAAGATTTATTTTGGAATTAAATATATATTTATTATATAATTAATATTAAGAATAATAAGTAAAAACAATGCTTAAAGAATATCTCGAAGACATTACAAAAACTTTTAAAGCTGGTGATGCCACAGAAGCCAGTTATTATTCTGCTTTAAAGAAATTATTAGAAAACTATCTAAATTTTAAGAATAAAAAACCTTCTATTACAATTGAAGCAAGAAGAACAAAGGCAGGAAAACCCGATTTTACAATACGAAATGGCAAAGAACTAATTGGTTATATAGAAGCCAAAGATTTAACCTTAACCAATTTAACCGATGTTTATGATACAGAACAGATTGAGCGCTACAGGGCTCGATTGCCAAATTTTATTTTAACTAACTTTTTAGATCTTCATCTTTTTAGGAGTGGTAAGGTCGTAAAAGAAGTTAGGATTGGTCAACCGTCAATTCTTAAAAAATTAAAAACAGCGCCACCGCCAGACAACGGGGAAGATTTCTTTAAGCTCCTTGATACCTTCTTTTCATACAACATCCCTGAATTAAAGTCAGCGAAGTCTTTAGCAGAAGAATTAGCTCAGAAGGCCCAGCTCTTGCCTTCTTATATTATTGAAGAGCTAAACAACCAAGAAATTACTGAGATAGACAGGATTTATGAAGCCTTTAGGAAATATTTGATTCCGGATTTATCAAAAGAGGATTTTGCGGATATTTATGCTCAGACTATAACTTATGGATTATTTACTGCACGGCTTCAATATCAAGGCAAAGACTTTAGCCGTTTTATAGCTTCCGAATATATCCCCAAAAATATCCATATTTTTCATGATACTTTTTCTCTTATTTCAAGTTCAGCTTTACCTGAATCCATAACCTGGATTTTGGATGATATCGCCACGATTTTAGCCCACTGCGATATAGAAAAAATTAGACAGGATTTACATCGCCAAAAAGGCGGTGACCCCTTAATGCATTTCTACGAAACATTTTTAGCTGAGTATGACCCCCAAAAAAGAGAAGCAAGAGGTGTATATTATACCCCGCTTCCAGTTGTTTCTTATATTACACGGTCAATAAATATACTACTAAAGAAAAAATTTAACAAGAGAGACGGTTTTGCGGATAAAACTGTTACGCTTTTAGACCCCGCTGCAGGAACACTCACCTTTTTAGCTCAGGCGATTTTATTGGTTAAGGAAGAGGTTTTTAAGGGAAAAATGGCGGGAGCTTGGCAGCAAATAATTAAAAATCATGTCTTGAAAAATTTCTATGCCTTTGAGTTGTTAATGGCGCCCTATATTATAGGACATCTTAAAATATCGTTGCTTCTAGAAGATTTAGGTTATAAATTTCAAAAAAGATGACCGTTTTTCACTTTATCTAACCAATACCCTCGATTTGCGCGAAATAACTCAGGCAGTTGAGCCTTATGTTGCCGCATTATCTGAGGAGGCAATTGAGGCAAAAAAAATAAAAGGCGAGGTACCGATTTTAGTAATTATGGGAAATCCTCCTTATTCGGGACACTCCAAAAATATCGGAGATTGGATTACCAATTTAATTGAGGATTATAAGAAAGTAGACGGCAAACCCTTAAGGGAAAGAAATCCTAAATGGCTGCAAGATGATTATGTTAAATTTATCCGCTTTGGGCAGTGGAAAATTGAAAAAGCAGGGCAGGGGATTCTGGCTTTTATTACCAACCACAGTTATTTAGATAACCCTACCTTTAGAGGAATGCGGCAGTCATTAATAAAGACCTTTAATGAGATTTATATCCTGGATTTACATGGCAACAGCTTGAAGAAAGAAAAATGCCCTGACGGCTCAAAAGACGAGAATGTTTTTGATATACAGCAGGGAGTGGCAATCGCCATCTTTATCAAAGAATCAGGCGCCAGGGGCAATAAGGTTTATTATGCGGATTTGTGGGGAGTAAGAGAGAAGAAATACCAGTGGCTGGAAGATAACGATGCGGCATCAACAAAATGGAGGACCTTAGCGCCAAAACCTGAGATGTATTTCTTTGTGCCGCGCAGCGAAAAGCAGGAAAAGCAATACCTGTCTTTCTGGAAAATAACCGACATTTTTGCAGTAAACAGCGTGGGGATTGTTACCTCCCGGGATAATTTGGTATTTGATTTCGAAAAGCGAAACTTACGTCAACGCATAGAGGCATTAAGAGGAAAGGGCTTAAGCGATGATTTGCTAAAAGCTACCTACAATATAAAGGAAAACCCCAGATGGAAAATCGCAAAAGCGCGGGAAGAAATTAGAAGGATTGAGGATCTGGATAAAAATATAGTTAAATGCCTCTACCGTCCCTTTGATATCCGTTATTTGTTCTATCATGACGCGGTAATTGAGCGCTCAAGAAAAGAAGTGATGCGGCATATGATGCAAGAGAATTTAGGATTGTTAACTTCCAGGCAAGCGCAGGGCGGGTTTAGACACGCTTTAGTTACAGATCAGATTGCCGACCTTAATTCTACCGGTACAGCTGGAAAATATGGAAGTGGTTATTTATTCCCTCTTTATCTTTATCCTGATAGCGACAAAAAGGATTTATTTGCTATTGCCGGTGAAATAAAGAGCCCGAACCTTAGCAAAGAATTATTAAAAATTTTATGCGACGCTTTTAAAAAGGAGCCAAAGCCAGAAGAAATCTTCTATTATATTTACGCTATTCTTTACGCAAACACTTACCGCGCAAAATATGCGGAATTTTTAAAGACAGATTTTCCGCGCATTCCTTTTACCAAAGATGTTGAAGTTTTTAAGGAAATGGCAGGCCTGGGCAAAGAGTTAGTAGAATTGCATTTGCTCAAGTCCAAGAAATTGGATAAATCAATCGCAAAATTTCCAGCGAAAGACGGCTGCAAAGTTGAAAAGAGAGAATACAAAGAAAAAGAAGAAAGGATATATATTAACGATAAGCAATATTTTTCTGGCGTCGCTAAAGAGGTCTGGAATTATTATATTGGCGGCTATCAGGTCTTGGATAAATGGCTCAAAGAAAGAGAAGATAGAGTTTTAAGCGATGATGATATTGCCCATTTTCTTAAAGTTATTGCTGCATTATCACATACTATAGAATTGCAAAAAGGAATTGATAAATTATATCCCAAAGTAGAAAAAGCGCTTTTAGGGAATTGATCTGCCACCACAGAAATCCATGTTGGAAAAATCGCCGAAAATTTTGCATCTCTTGTAAGGCTAAAAGAATATTGTAAAAATTGAGGTGCGGTTTTATTATCCACACTGGCAAATCTAGGGTTTACGAATTGCCGATTTTTTTGGTAATTATAGGAATCTTAAAGTTACAGAGTTAGGAGAAGGTTGAATATATACTTTTACGGAGTTATTTTTTATTTTATAAATATTCTTAATGAGTCACCATTTACCTCCTTTTTATTTATCTTATCTATATAATTTTAATACTTTTAAGTTGACCGGAAATTCAATTTAGTTATAATAAAAATAGCTTTCTAAGGGGGTGATAAATAAGAAATTATGGCAAAGAAAAGGATTCATGTGTTTTATTCAGGAAAGGTTCAGGGGGTAGGTTTCCGTTTTACTGCAGAAAGTTTTGCTTTAGAGCTGGGACTCGTTGGCTGGGTAAGGAATTTGAATGATGGACGGGTAGAACTGGAAGTAGAAGGTGAGGAAGGAAAGTTAAGGAATTTCTTAGATAAGTTAAAGAACTATTTCGATAAATATATAAAAAATGTAGAATTAAAATGGCTCGACTCAATAGACGAATATAGGGATTTTGAAATAAGATTTTATTAAAAAGTGATAGTTTAGAGCTTGAAGTTTAATTGAAAGATGCGTTATGCTATTTTAGGAGATGTTCATAGTAATTGGGAGGCTTTAAATGAAGTATTGTGGGCATTGAAAAAAGAAAATATTGATGAGTATTTTTCAATAGGGGATATTGTTGGCTATAATGCTAGTCCTAAGGAATGTATAAAGATTATGAAGGAATTTTGTAAAAAAATTGTTGCAGGGAATCATGATTGGGCATGTGTTGGTAAATTTAATTTAGAATGGTTTAATGACTTGGCTAAAAACGCAATTTTATGGACTGTTAATTTGTTAGATGAGGATGAAAAAAGAATTCTTTCTGGTCTTCCACTTATTTATGAAGAAAGTGATTTTACCTTAGTTCACGGAACTATCTTTGAACCAGATAAATTTTTTTATCTTGATAATCTGAGTTACGCTTGGATGTGCTTTCAGGTATTAAAAACCCCTCTTCTTTTTGTAGGGCATACACATAAAGCTCTTATCTTTTCTTTGGATAGCGAAGGGAATATACAATATTTTTTTGAAGATAAGATTTCTTTAAAGAAGGGAATGCGTTATATTGTTAATGTAGGAAGTGTAGGCCAGCCTCGCGATGGAGACCCGCGAGCATGTTTTTGTATATATGATAGTGAAGAAAAAACTGTAGAGTTTAGGAGAATAAGTTATGATTTGAAAAAAACTCAAAAAAATATTTTGAATAACCTCTTACCCGAAGAACTCGCTTTTAGATTGTCGTGGGGAAGGTGATATTATGACGGAGCTAAATGAAGTTAAAAGACAAATTGAAAAATTGCGTGAAGAAATCAGACACCACGATTATCTCTATTATGTTTTGAATCAACCGGTCATTTCTGACAAAGAGTATGACGATTTATATAGAGCACTAAAAGAATTTGAGGAAAAATATCCGCAATTTATAACTTCAGATTCTCCTACTCAAAGAGTGAGTGGAGAGGTCTTAAAGGAGTTTAAAACTGTGAGACATAAGGTAAAGATGTTTTCGTTAGACAATACCTATTCTTTTGAAGAACTTAGGGAGTGGAACGAAAGGTTATATAAGAATTTAGGAAAAGATAAGATCGAATTTGTGGTAGAACTAAAAATTGATGGAGTAAGTTCCTCTCTTACTTATGAAAACGGTATTTTTAGCTTAGGAGCTACGCGGGGAGATGGAGAAGTGGGTGAGGATGTTACTTTGAATCTTAAAACGATTCGTTCCATTCCTTTGCGCCTTAAAGGAAAAGATATCCCGCGGATTTTGGAAGTGCGTGGGGAGGTATATATGGAACGAAAAGATTTTGAAGCTCTGAATAAAGAAAGAGAAAAAAAAGGAGAGGTTATTTTTGCCAATCCGCGGAATGCTGCGAGTGGTTCCTTGAAATTACTTTCTCCATCAATTACTGCAAAACGTAATCTGAATTGTTTCATTCACTCTTTTGGAACCATGGAAGGAGGGAGAATAATTTCTACGCAGTGGGAATTCCTAAGTTATGCCCAAGAGGTTGGTTTTCGAGTAAATCCTGCAAATAAACTTTGCAAGGATATAAACGAAGTTATTGTCTATTGTAGACAGTGGCAAGAAAAGCGTGATAGTTTAGATTATGATATCGATGGTATGGTGGTTAAGGTTAATTCTTTTGAACAGCAAGAGAAGTTAGGTTTTACTTTAAAGAGTCCACGCTGGGCGGTGGCCTATAAGTTTCCCGCCAGACAGACAACCACGGAGGTTTTAGCAATTAAGATGAATGTGGGCAGAACTGGCGTAATTACTCCTACCGCAGAACTAAAGCCGGTCGAATGCGGAGGAGTAATTATTAGAAATGCTACTTTGCATAATTTTGATGAGATAAAAAGATTGAATATTCGTGTTGGAGATAGAGTTTTAGTAGAACGAGCAGGAGAGGTTATCCCTAAGATAGTTAAAGTAGTTGAATCAAAAGGGAAAAAAGAAGTAGATATTCCTAAAACTTGTCCTGTTTGTGGCGGTAGAGTGGTCAAAGAAAAAAAAGAAGAAGTTGCCTATCGTTGTATTAATCCTTCTTGTCCTGCACAGTTAGAGCGGCTTATAATTCACTTCGCGTCTCGCGTGGCAATGGATATAGAAGGTTTAGGAGAATCTGTTGCTAAACAGCTTGTGAAGAAAAGAATGGTCAAGGATTTGGCAGACATTTATTTTTTAAATAAGGAGGATTTACTTACTTTGGAGCTCTTTGCTGAGAAGAAGGCAGAGAATTTGTTGAGGGCAATTGAAGAAAGCAGGAATAGGCCTTTTAGTAAATTTTTATATAGTTTAGGAATCCGTCATGTGGGAGAAAAAGCAGCAATTGTTTTGGCAGAGCGTTTCAGGAATATCGATGCCCTTATGAATGCAAAAGAAGATGATTTATTGGGAATTTACGAAGTTGGCCCGGTCATGATTCAAAGTGTTATTAATTTCTTTAGACAAAAATCAACTCAGGATTTGATTAAGAAATTTAAAAAAGCGGGTGTAAATCTAAAAGAAGAGGCAAAGAAGATAGAACATCAGCCATTAAAAGGTAAAAGATTTGTTTTTACTGGCGAACTTTCCGAATTTACACGCAAAGAAGCAGAAGAATTAGTGAGAATTTTGGGTGGTGAAACAGCCTCTTCCGTATCTAAAAATACTGATTTCGTAGTTTTAGGAGAGAATCCGGGTTCAAAATATAATAAGGCAGAAGAGTTGAGGGTAAAGATTATTAACGAGGAGGAATTTAAAAGATTGGTAAAGGAGGCAAGATGAAAAAGATTATTGTTATAGTTATTTTAATAACAACTCTTACTGGTTGTGCGTCTTTTCGGAGGAAATTTGTACGCGAAAAGAAAAAAGAAGAAAAGCCCCGACCAGTTGTTTATTTCAAAGACTATGAAAAAGATATTTCTTATGAAGAGTTGTACAAGAAACATTTTCTTTTCTGGAAATACTGGGAAATGGAGTTAATTAATGCCCTTGGAGAAAACAATTATAAGAAACAGTTGAGTAGTTTACAACAATCGATTTCTAACCTTAGAGACTTAGAATCCTATCTTGTTCCTGAGAAGCAGAAAGAGGTTGCTAAATATCGAGAGACATTGGAGGAGATTGAACCTAAGATTAAGGATGGAATAATTTCCGAACTAGAAAGGTTAAATCTGAGACAGAAAATAGAAAAACACTTGAGAATGGTTGAGAAAGAATTAATGTATCATAAGATGCAAGGGTTTATAAAGGAATCTCAAAGCAATGGTGATTGAAAGAATTGTTGTCGGAGAATTGGAGGCTAATTGTTATATTGTATACAATGAGGTTAGCCTACAGGCTTTAATCATAGATCCCGGCGGAGATGCATCTAAAATTAAAATAATTATTGATAGGAAAAAACTAAAATGTCTTTTTATTATCAATACCCATGGACATATTGACCATATCGGAGCGAACAATGAATTTGATATTCCCATAATGGTCCACGAAGCCGATGAAGAGTTTCTTTACAATCCTGAGTTGAATCTATCCATGTGCTTTGGTTTTCCTTACTCTTCGCGGAAGGCAGAAAAAATTCTGGAAGGTGGAGAAATGTTTGATTTTTCTGGTCTAAGTTTTGAAACAATTCATACGCCAGGGCATACGCCGGGGAGTATTTGTCTAAAATTTGACAACCATCTTTTTACGGGAGATACCATTTTTTTTCAAGGGATAGGTCGTACAGATTTTCCACATTCATCAGAGGACAAATTACTCAAGTCTATTAAGGAAAAAATATTTACCTTGGATGCGGAAATTAAAATTTTTCCTGGCCATGGTCCAACTTCTACTATTGGGGCAGAGAAAAATTTCTCTTCTAAGATATGGAAGAATGGATTGAACAGTTTTTGAATTATCTCAATGTGGAAAGAAGTTTAGCAGATAACACAATAGCTTCTTATAGAAGAGATCTTAAAATATTTAAAAAATATCTTTCTGATGGAGGCATCATTTCTTGGGATAAGGTTTCTCGCAGAGATATAGACAATTTCTTATTTAAGAGAAGAGAAAAAGGAATAAATCCTTCTTCGATAGCGCGGGAGTTAGTAGCGTTAAAAATGTTTTTTAGATTTCTTGCCCAAGAGGGAATTATAAGAGATGACCCTACTGCGGTTTTAGAGACGCCGCGGTTGTGGAAAAGGCTTCCGGAAAGTCTTTCTGTTGCTGAGGTAGAAAAAGTTCTAAACTCTGTTCGCACAAATACTCCTATAGGTTTCAGAGATAAAACATGTCTTGAACTTCTCTATGCCACAGGAATGCGGGTTTCTGAAGTAGCCGATTTGAGGATTAGCGATATTAATCTAGAAGGAGGTTTTGTGCGTTGTAAAGGTAAAGGTGAGAAAGAAAGAATTGTTCCTGTGGGAAAGACTGCAATAAGGTATTTAAGAAATTATCTGTTAGAGATAAGGCCAAAGATGATTAAGAAAAATAGTGAGCCGTTTCTCTTTTTATCTCACCTGGGTAAGAAGATTTCTCGGCAGAGCATATGGAAAATGATTAAAAAATATGTTCTACGGGCAGGAATTAAGAAGAAGGTTGGTCCACATACTCTAAGACATTCTTTCGCAACACATCTTTTAGAACGCGGTGCAGATTTGAGGGTGGTTCAAGAGATGTTAGGCCATGCAAATATCTCTACTACTCAGATTTATACTCATGTAAATAAAGAAAGGCTCAAGTCGATACACAAAATGTTTCATCCCAGGCCTTGATTGAAGACTGTTAGATTACCAAAAGTTGCTAAATGGTTAAATGGTTAAATTGAAAATAAATCCTAAGTTAACACAGTTAATAGAAATTATCGGAAGAGAATGTAAAAGATTGAAGATAAATGCATATTTAGTAGGAGGACCGGTAAGAGATTTGTTTCTGGGAGAGTCTAACATTGATTTGGACATTGTTCTTGATAAAGATGTAAGGATAGCAATTCCTCATTTAGCGAAGAGATTCTCAGCAAACTATGTTTACCAAGAAAAATTTAAAACCGCTAAATTATTTCTGAGGGATTTACACATTGATATAGCCACTATGAGAGAAGAGTATTATCCTTCTGTAGGGAGTCTTCCCCAAATAAAGATAGTTTCTTCTATAAAGAAAGACCTCTTTCGTAGAGATTTTACAATTAACGCCATGGCACTTAAAATTAATGGAGAAGGATTTTCTGATTTAATTGACCCTTTTAAAGGCTTAGAGGATTTAGAAAACAAAAGAATCCGCGTGATACATAAAAGAAGTTTTTTAGATGACCCGACAAGAATTATTCGTGCTATACGTTTTGCAAGCAGATTTGACTTTTCGATAGCGAAAGATACTCTCAAATGGCTAAGAGAGGCAGTTTCCAGAGGAGTATTTTCTAAGATAAGTTCCGTGCGCATTGGTAATGAAATAATTAGATTACTTCAGGAGAAGCAACCTTTTAAGGGTATTAAAAAGATACAGAAACTCTGTGGTTTAAAAATAATCCATCCCGATATTAAGTTTAAAGAAGAATGGAATAAGTATTTTCTACAGTTACCCCTCTGGATAAGAAGATTTGAGAGTAAGACTTCCCAACATTTAGAAAGTTGGCTTGTCTACTTTATTTTTATTACCGATGCACTTGATAAGAGTGAACTGCAGAGGTTATGTATGCAATATGAATTGGATAGGCATAAACGCTTTGCGGTTTTACATACTTTTAAATTGCGGGGAATAAAAAGAGAAAAATTGTTAGTTTCTAAATATAGTGAATTATTTAATTTATTGAAACCCATCATACCAGAGAGTATAATTTATCTCATCATCGGAACAAAAAATTCATTTTTGAAGAAAAAACTCTTTAACTTTCTTATTAAATTTTACGAAGTTAAGATCCATACAGATGGAGAAACACTAAAAGAAATGGGATTTTCTCCAGGTCCAATTTTCAACAAGATATTAGAGGCCTTATTTCTGGCTAAACTCGATGGAATTGTTTCTACAGCAAAGGAAGAGGAAGCTTTTATTAGGAATAATTTTACTTTTCGGCGATGACTATTGGGATATTAGAAATATCCATAAAGATAGATGCAAGTCATTCTCTGAAAGACAAAAGGATGGTGTTAAAAAGTTTAAAGGATAGAGTAAGAAATAATTTTAATGTAGCGGTTTCAGAGATTGGAGCCCAAGATAACTGGCAGATTTCCCGCCTCTGTATAGTTTCTGTGAATTCTGATAAGAGGTGCTTAAACAGTCTACTTTGTAAAATATTAGAATTTGTTCATCATATTTCTGGAATAGAAGTCAATGACTACCACCTGGAGTTTATTTAAAGATGAGACAACGTGCACAGAAAGTAGCTCAGGTTTTCAAAAAGGAAGTTTCTAAAATAATATACGAAGAATTGCATGACCCACGTATCGGTTTTATTACCATTACTCATGTAGAGATAACGGATGATCTTCGTTTTGTAAAAATATACTACAGTATTCTCGGTACAGAAAAGGAAAAAGAAGAAACAACCAAAGCGTTGAAGAGCAGTGAAGGTTTCATTCGTGGATTAATTGGACAGAGAATAAGGCTAAGGTTTGTTCCTGAAATTAAGTTTCTGTTTGATTCTTCTGCAGAATACAGTATGCATATTCAGGATATTTTGGACAAAATCAAGGAAGAGAGATGAAATTAGATGCGCTAAATAGTGTTGTTAAATATATAAAGAAGGGAAAAGTCTTTTTAATTACCTCCCATGTAAATCTTGAAGGCGATGCTTTGGGAAGCGAACTTTCTTTGGCATATATTCTGGAGAAAATGGGTAAAAAGTTTTTTATCTATAATGCCAGTGTTTTACCAGCCGCCTATAGATTTTTGCCACTAATTCATTATTTGGATAAAAGGAAAAATAAAAAATTTGATACTGCCATAGTACTAGACTGTTCAGATCTTGAGAGGATAGGTAAAGTTAAGAAATTTATCAACTCCAAAAAAATAATTATAAATATTGATCATCATCCTGATAACATTTATTTTGGAAAAGTTAACTGGGTAGATCCCACGGCTTCTGCGGTTGGTGAATTGATATATGGATTGTTTAGGAAACTTGCCATTTCTTTGAATAAAGATGCGGCAATATGTCTATATGCCGCCATTATAACCGATACAGGGGGATTTCGTAATCAGAATACTACAGTCAAGACACATCGGATAGTTTCTCGTCTGCTTGAATATGATTTTGATGCGTCTTTGGTTTTTGAAAATATTTATGGAATGTACTCTCTTGCACGAATGAAATTATTAGGATTGTCCCTTCGGAACATCAAAGTAAATAAAGAGAAGGGAATTGTTTGGATGTCCGTTTCTCAGAAAATGCTGAGGGATACAGGTGCTGATTTAAAAGATACTGAGGGTTTCATCGAGATGCTACGTTCAATAAAAGGTATAAAATTAGCAATTTTATTTCAGGAGGTAGAAAAAAATAGAGTAAAGATTGGTTTCCGTTCACGTCGCGATTTAGATGTTGGTAAATTAGCTCGTCTTTTTGGAGGAGGGGGACACTTTGCTGCTAGTGGTTGTATGTTAGAAGGCCGATTAAAAGATATAGAAAATATGGTTCTCCATCGGATAATTAAAGAGGTTTAAGATGAATGGGGTGCTTATTGTAGATAAACCCAAAGGATTTACTTCTCACGATGTGGTGGATTTTATTCGGAAGAGATTTAAACTCAAGAAAGTAGGACATGGAGGAACCCTCGATCCGGAGGCTACCGGAGTATTAGTGGTTTTGTTGGGTAAAGCTACTAAATTATTTACGTATATTGTAGAGATGGATAAGGAATATAAAGGAAGTTTCTATCTTGGAAAGTTTACCGATACCGGAGATGGAGATGGAAGGATAATTTTTGAAGAAAAAGACGAAGATAAAGTTACTAATTTGGATGTAGAGGATATAGAGAGGGTCTTTCATTCGCTTACCGGTGATATTTCTTTAACCCCCCCTATGTTTTCTGCCTTGCACTATAGAGGAAAACGGCTCTATGAATTGGCAAGAGAAGGTAAGCTTGTGTTCCGTAAACCGCGTTTGGCAAAGATCTATTTTTTAAAACTAGTGAATTTTTCTCCTCCTTTTGTTGATTTTCATATTTCCTGCTCAAAGGGAACCTATATCAGAAGTCTTTGTGAAGAAATTATGAGGCGTTTAAACTTGCCTCTTTATCTCTATTCTCTTAGACGCGTGCGTTGTGGTAATTTTTCCTTAGCTAACGCAGTTAGTATCGATGTCCTTAGACAGATTGATTCGTTAGCTAAAATTTTTATTCCTTTAGAGAGTATAACAAGTGAAAGTTATTCGAGCTCTAAACAATTTAGATAAAATACCAAAAGGAACCGTTGCTACTATTGGAATATTTGATGGAATACATCGCGGACATTTAGCAGTTTTTTATAAAGTTATAAATGAAGCTAAGATAAAGAAAGTTCCTTCTTTAGCAATTACTTTCCATCCCCATCCCTCAAGGATAACGAAAAAAAATACTGCTCTTCCTCTTTTAATTTCTTTAGAACACCGCCTCTTAATGATGAGAAATTTAGGGATAAATTATTGTTTAGTCATTCCTTTTGATAGGAATTTTTCTCTTCTTTTTCCTCATCTTTTTGTAAAAAATATTTTATGTGCTGGATTAGGGATTAAGATATTATATGTAGGGAATAATTTTCGTTTTGGATATGGACAAGAAGGAGGTATTAGATTACTCAAAAGATTAAGTAAAGAATTCCATTTTCGCCTGACTGTGGTTCGGCCGGTTAAATATAGGAAAAGAATAATTAGTAGCAGTTGGATAAGAAAAGAATTAAATTTGGGCAATCTCGATTTAGTTTCTCGTCTTTTAGGCCGTCCTTTCTCTATCTATGGAAAAGTTGTGAAAGGGGAGGGAAGGGGAAAGAGATTGGGTTTTCCTACTGCAAATTTGGATATAAAACACGAGGCACTTCCTCCCTCTGGCGTTTATTTAGTAAAAGTTTATTTTAAAAAAGATATTTATCCTGGTCTTCTTTATATAGGACACCGGCCAACTTTTTCCAAAGTTAGTGAACTTAGTGTAGAAGTATATTTACTTGATTTTAAGAATAATCTTTATGGTAAATTCTTAGAAGTTGAGTTTATAAAAAGAGTAAGAGCAGAGAGACAATTTGATAAAATTTCTTCTCTTGTTTTAGCTATGAAAGAAGACGAATCGTTTGCCCGTTCTTTCTTCTCTCAGCATTCCTCCCAGTAGACTTCCTTTAAAGATATAAAAATATTTATTTTTTTCTTGACAAGTATATAAATAGTGGTATACTTTTCACATATAGTGGTTTAAAGTGGAGTAAAGTGGATTAAATTTGGCTTATTTAATATAAACAGTATTTTTTCTATATATATTAAGGAGATTAAATTTATGTTTTACGGTGAGTTTACCCATATTATTGACCGTAAAGGAAGAATAATCTTACCCGCGAAATTTCGTCAGATAGTAAAAGATAAAGGGATAAAGAAATTTTATCTCACGAGGGGTTTAGATAAGTGTTTATTTCTCTTTACTGAAGAAGAATGGAGAACGCAGGAAGAAAATTTTAAGACACTTTCTTTTACTCACCAAGAAGCAAGAAGATTTAATCGGTTATATTTCTCTGGAGCTCAAGAAATAATACCTGATTCACAAGGAAGGATACTTATTCCTCAGTATTTAAAAGATTTTGCCGAATTGAGAAAGGATATTGTAATTATCGGCGTTTCTAACCGTATAGAAATTTGGAGTAAGAATTTATGGAAGGAATTTTACGAAAATTCTCGTCCTTATTTCGAGGAGACAGCGGAGAAATTACTGGGACAGTGATTAAGGTAGAATTGAATGATGATTATTGCCGTTCTATGATAGGAGATGATGGTTCAGAGAAATATTTCTTGCATAAGCCCGTTTTGTTGAGAGAAGTCATAGAAAATCTTAATCTTTCTCCGGGTAAAACTATCGTTGATTGCACTATAGGAAGCGGTGGACATGCGGAGGAAATTTTGAGGAAAATATTACCGGGTGGCTTCTTGATAGGAATTGACCTCGATCGAAATATTTTCTCTATTACAGAAGAGAGATTAAAAAAATACAGCGGTTCTTTTAAATTAGTTCAGGGGAATTTTAAAGATATTAGTAAAATAATAGAAGATTTACATATAAAGAAAGTGGATGGTTTTCTACTTGATTTGGGTATTTCTTCATATCAGCTTTCAGACCGCAGACGGGGATTTAGCTTTCGTTCAGGTGGACCATTGGACATGCGTATGGACGAAACCCAGAGGCTTAAGGCATTTGACTTAGTCAATTACATGGATGAAGATGGGTTAGTGAAAATATTGGAGCATAACGCTCAGGAACGCTTTGCAAGAAGAATTGTCCACAATATTGTTATCGCGCGAAAAAGAAAGAATATAGAGACTACCACAGAACTGGTAGAGATCATTTTGAGGGCACTTCCTAAAAATTATCGTAGTTATCATATTCATCCTGCCACACGAACTTTTCAAGCTTTACGCATCGCGGTTAATAACGAGTTGGATAACCTTATTTATTTTCTTGATAATTTTTTCAATCTTCTTTCTTTGGGAGGAAGAATTGTTATTATCTCTTTTCATTCTTTAGAAGACCGCATTGTTAAGAATAAATTTATCCAGTTAGCTAAAAACGGATTGTTTAAGATATTAACCAAAAAGCCAATTAGACCTGAAAGTGATGAGATTTCAGAAAATTCGCGGGCAAGGAGTGCCAAATTACGTTTAGGTGAAAGGATAAGATGAAAATTATAAAATTTCTTTTTGTTATCTTTATCCTTGTTGCTTCTGCTCTTCTATATGTATGGCAGAGTATTCATCAAATAGAATTGAGTTATCAGATTCTGCAGAGAGAGAAAATAATCAATAATCTTGTTGACCAGAATCGAATTTTGAAGTACAATGTAGCCCAGTTAAAATCTCCTTCTTATTTAGAAAGAAAGGTTTTGGCAAAACACACAGGCCTCAAATACACTAAGCCTATAGTAATAATTTCCGAATCGAAAAAAGAGAATTTATTATCTTCAGAATTTACAAAAACAACATTTTTCTGGCATAAAGTTAATAGATTAATTTCTAGAATATTCTCGGGTAGGTCTGAAGCAGAAGCAAAGCCATAAGTTTTTATAACCGTTTTAATAGAAATTTTTTATTTAATGTGATAGAGCAGCGTAGGAAAAAGTATGTATATATATTATATTCTTTTATTCTTGTTAGTTTATTATTTTTATCTCTCCGTTTAATTTATCTCCAGTTATTCCGTGGACCATTTCTTGCAAAGTTTGCCCAGAGCCAGTATGAAATGCGTATTCCTCTCGAACCTAAGAGAGGTACTATATTTGATCGTAATGTAAAACCTCTTGCTTTTAATCTTTCCGTGGATTCAGTCTTTGCCAATCCGAAAGAAATAGACGACCCCCATTCCACTGTAGAGGCACTTTCGCATGTTCTTGAACTGGATAAAGGAATAGTTTTAGAAAGATTATCTCAGAACAAGCATTTTGTTTGGATAGCCCGTCGGATTAACGAAGAGGCTACAGTGGCTTTAAAAAAACTTTCTCTGAAAGGAGTATATTTAATTAAAGAAAACAAACGTTATTACCCCCAGATAAATAACGGCTCTACTGTTTTGGGATTTTGCGACATAGATAACAATGGTTTGGAGGGAATAGAATTATATTATGATAAACAACTAAAGGGTAGAAAAGGATATATACTTTCTAATAAAGATGCTAAACGAAGGAGAATTTTTTTCTTAGACTTTGATTATCTACCTCCGGTTGATGGTTATAATTTAATTCTGACCTTGGATTCTGTAATCCAGCACATGGCTGAGCGCGAATTGGAGAAAGCAGTTAAGGCTACAGGGGCATTGGGTGGTTCGGTGGTTGTAGTTTCTCCTTATACAGGGGAAATTTTGGCTATGGCAAATTATCCAAATTTCAATCCTAATAATCCTCAAGAAGTAGTTGATAAAGATAGACTACGCAATCGCGCAATTGTTGATATGTTTGAACCCGGTTCTTCTTTTAAAATAATTACCGCCTCAGCAGCTTTAGAGGAGAAAGCGACTAACCTAAAAGAGAAATTTTTTTGTGAAAAAGGTTCGTATAATTTAAAAACTCATATACTTCATGACCACCAGCCTCATGGTTGGTTGACCTTTGAAGAAGTCATTGGTTTTTCCAGTAATATCGGTACAGTAAAGATAGCGCAGAAAATGGGTTTAGATAGACTTTATCCTTATATCTATACATTTGGAATGGGAAAAAGAACAGGCATAGGTTTACCTGGAGAAGCTGAGGGTTTTATTAGGCCTTTAAGTAAATTATCTAGAACCTCTATCGGAGCAATTCCTATTGGTCAGGAGGTAATGGTTACGCTTCTTCAGCTAACGATGGCAATGTGTGTCATTGCCAATGGTGGTTTTCTTATGAAGCCTTACATTGTAAAGGAAATAAGAGATAGTAAGGGGATTTCCATAGTTGTTAATTATCCTCAAAAGGTAAGAAATGTAATTTCTTCTTCTACTGCCGAAGCGATGGCTCAAGTATTAAAAGGAGTTGTGGAATACGGTACAGGTAAAATGGCGAGGGTAGAAGGGTATATTTCTGCAGGTAAGACAGGTACTGCCCAGAAAGTAGAAAATGGGACTTATTCACATCGCAAATTTGTTTCTTCTTTTGTAGGTTTTGTGCCTCTAGAAAAGCCTAAGTTAGTCATCGGCGTGGTCTTGGACGAACCATATCCCTATTATGGAGGAGTAGTCTGTGCACCAGTTTTTAGGAATATAGCCACCGATGCCTTAAAATATCTTGATTCTTTATCTATAGATTTAAAACTTGCTGAAGATATTCCGGATTAGAGAGGGGCGGGAAATGAAACTAAAAGAAGTTTTAGAAGGGTTGGTGATTGATTATGCTCCTATATTTAAAGATGTGGAGATTTTGGGACTTACTGACTACTCCAAACAATGTAAGCCGGGATTTATTTTTATCGCTGTACAGGGAAACTCTCAGGATGGGACATCTTTTATTAAAGAAGCGATAGAACGAGGTGCAACGGTAGTTATTTATAATATTTCTGTTTCCTTGATTGAGTTTATTAAGAAATATAAAGATGTTATCTTTATCGGGGTGAAGGATACAAGGTATATATTGGCACAATTAGCAGCTAATTTTTATAAACGCCCTTCTTCTAGGATTAAAGTTATTGGTGTAACGGGGACTAATGGTAAAACTACTACTACTTACCTTATAGAAAGTATTTTAAAATCTATGGGATTCAAAACGGGGTTGATTGGGACAATTAACTATCGTTTTGGGCAACGTATAATTCCTGCTTTAAATACCACACCCGGAGCACTTCAACTACAGGAATTACTTTTCCACATGGAACATGACGGGATAGAGTATGTGGTTATGGAAGTTTCTTCCCATGGTTTACAACAGGGAAGAGTTGACGCCATAGATTTCAAAGCAGGGATATTTACTAATATTACTACAGACCATCTTGATTACCATGGAGATTTTGATAATTATTTCAATGCCAAGGCAAAACTTTTTGAAAAGCTTAGTCAATCTGCATGGGCTATAATTAATATGGATGATACGAAAGGAAAAGATATGCTTATGCGCACTTCTGCTAAAACTATTACTTACGCTATAAATAATCCTGCTGATGTTGAAGCATATGAAATATCTTTGAAGAGAGAAGGAAGCCATTTTTGGGTTGGGACACCTTATGGAGAGATGGAGATTAAAACTTCACTATTGGGGATGCATAATGTGTATAATATACTTGCGGCGATATCTCTTGGAATAACAGAAAATTTTGCTTTAGATAAAATAAAAGAGGGCATAGAGAAAATTTCTTATGTAAGTGGGAGGCTAGAGCCTGTTTATGTAGGCCAACCATTTCAGGTATTTATAGATTATGCTCATACCGATGACGCGCTTAAGAATGTACTTTCTTCTCTCAAGACACTTGCTAAAGGTAGAATAATAATTGTTTTTGGATGTGGAGGGGATAGATGCAAGGAAAAAAGGCCTTTGATGGGTAAAGTAGCTTCAGAGTTAGCAGATTTTATAATTCTTACCACTGATAATCCTCGTTCGGAAGAGCCTGAAGCAATCATTAGAGATATAGAGAGTGGTTTCCCGGAGGGGTTTAAGCAATATCAGATAATTTTAGACCGCTATGCAGCAATAAAAGAAGCAATATTTATCGCAGAAGAAAATGATATCGTGCTTATTGCGGGCAAAGGACACGAGCCCTATCAGATATTTAAGAATATCACCGTTCCTTTTGATGACCGTCTTGTGGCTAAAGAACTTCTTTTAGAAAGTATTTCTTCAAGATGTAAATAATTTATATGTTAGAGATAAGAGCGGAAGAAATTTTGAAGATTACAAAAGGAGAATTGCTCCAGGGCCAGAGTAAAACTGTCTTTAGAGGAATTAGCACTGATTCACGTTCAATTAGAGCAGAAAATATTTTTGTAGCTTTAAAAGGGCCAAATTTTGACGGCCATGATTTTATCAGGGAGGTTCTGTCTAAAGGAACAAGAGGAGCTATTGTAGAAAGTCAAATGAGCATTGGAGAAGATCCCGAATTTTGCATCATTAGGGTGCAAGATACTTTCGAAGCTTTAAGAAAGATTGCTTATTTCCATCGTAGTAAGTTTAAGTTACCAGTTATCGCCGTAACGGGGAGTAATGGAAAAACTACGGTAAAAGAGATGATCTATCATCTACTTTCTCCTTTTTTTTCTGTTTTGAAGACTCCCTACAATTACAACAATCAAATTGGATTAGCTTCTACTCTTCTTGAGATAGATAGTTATCATAAAGTAGCAGTCCTTGAATTAGGAATAAATCATCAAGGCGAGATGGAGGTTTTGCGGGATATGGTAAGGCCTAATATAGCAGTATTTACTAACATCGGAAAAACCCATCTGGAATTTTTAGAAAGCACTTCAGGAGTCTTAAAAGAAAAGATGCATCTGGTCAGTAATTTTAATAGAGATAATACAATTGTTTTTAATAATGATGAAACTCTTTTAAGAGAAAATTTTTTGCAGCGTAGAAGTAATTTATCTCTTCTAAGTTTCGGTTTAGAAAATGATGCAGATTTTAAGGGAGAGTTTTTGTTCTGTTCAGATGCTGAAGTGCGGTTCAGGGTTAGAAATGTATACTTCAATCTTCCTCTTATTGGAAAACACAATATTTATAATGCCCTGGCGGCTATAGCAGTAGGAGCTCTTTTGGGAATTTCTCTCAAAGATATGGCATTTCATTTGAAAAATTTCTGTCCTCAAAAGATGCGGATGAATATTTTTAGAATAAAAAAGAAAAACGCCAGTCTTAATAAAGAAGAAGAATTCATTGTTATAGATGATACTTACAATGCTAATCCAAACTCTGTAATGTCTGCAATTGAAGCACTCTCTTGTTTTAAGACGGGGGGGAGAAAGATTGTAGTAATGGCGGATATGTTGGAATTAGGTAATTATTCTTATAAATGTCATCGGGAGATAGGTTTGTTTCTAGGGAGTAATAAAGATATAGATATTTTGTTGACTTTAGGTAATTATTCCCAAGAGATAAGCGAAGTGGCAACTTCATTAGCAAAAATTAGAGAAATTAGACATCTTAATTCGCACCTAGAGATTATAGAATTTCTTAAAGATACTATAAATGATGGTGATGTGTTATTGGTTAAAGGTTCGCGGGGAATGCGTATGGAAGAAGTTGTAAAAGGGGTAATGGAAATAGATAAAATCGTCGTATCTTAAAAAATGTTTTATTTTCTTCATTTTTTTCGTTCATTTTGTTCAGGACTAAATATATTCCGCTATATTACTGTACGTGCTGCTTTTGGGAGCATTACTGCTTTCTTTATCTGCCTCATATTGACCTATAGACTGACCAAGTTATTAAAGACACATAGCATAAAAGAGCCTTTACGCGATGAAAAGGATTTTATTCTCCACGATAATTTTAAACATAAAGAAGGGACTCCCGGGATGGGGGGTATAGCTATAATATCTGCTATTGTTTTAAGTACTTTATTTTGGGCTGATATTTTTAATCCTTATATTCGCTTGAGTTTACTTTCCGTAGTCTATCTAGGGTTGCTTGGTTTTTGGGATGATTATCTTAAATTTATAAAAGGTAATTCTAAAGGATTGAAACCAAGATGGAAGTTTTTAGGTCAGATTATCCTTGGGATTTTGGTAGGGATAACTTTCTATTTTGACCCTGCTATAGACCATCATTTGGAATTCCCTTTTTTAAAAGGGATTTTCTTAGACCTTGGTATTTTTTATATTGTTTTTTCCATTCTGGTTATTGTGGGTTCGTCTAACGCTGTTAATCTTACTGACGGTTTGGATGGATTAGCTATAGGTTCTATTGTAATGGTAGGTTTGGCTTATACGGCTATGTGTTATATTAGCGGCAATTATCGTTTGAGCCATTACCTTATGGTTTCCTACATTCCCGGTTCAGGTGAGCTTACTGTGTTTATGGCTTGTCTTGTGGGAGCGAGTCTCGGTTTCCTTTGGCATAATTGTTACCCTGCTACTATATTCATGGGCGATACAGGTGCTCTTGCTTTAGGGGGTATTATTGGTCTCATAGCTTTGATGGTAAAAAAGGAACTTCTTTTGATTCTTGTAGGTGGTATATTTGTAGCGGAAGCTCTTTCTGTTATCCTCCAGGTTTTTTCTTTTCGTTGGAGAAAAAAGAGGATTTTTCTCATGGCACCTTTACATCATCATTTTCAACTTAAAAAGTTGGCAGAACCCAAGATAATTATTCGTTTCTGGATAATTGCCGGTATTTTGGCCCTTTTGAGCTTAACTACTTTGAAAATTCGTTAATTAAGAGGTAGATATGGATTTAAATGTTGGGGGTTTTTGTAACAAAAAAGTTTTAGTTTTAGGTTTGGGGAAGAGTGGACTTTCGGCGGCAAAAACTTTAAAGAAAATAGGGGCAGAGGTTTGGATAAGCGAGATTCAGGAGACCCCCTACTTAAGAAACCTTGCATATCAGTTGAAAGAAGAAGGGTTTCAGGTAGAGCTTGGAAGACACTCCCCCAATTTTGTAGAATTAAAGGACTTGATTGTAATCAGCCCTGGTATTCCTTCCACTATTTCATTATTAGAAAGAGCAAAAAACAACTGTATTCCCATAATCAGCGAGATAGAATTGGGATATTTCCTTTCCCCGTCCCCAATTATCGCCATCACCGGCACAAATGGTAAAACTACGGTAACTACCCTTATAGGTAAGGTGTTAGAGAGAGCAGGAATACCTAATGTGGTTTGTGGTAATATTGGTAATCCTTTCACAGGGGAACTGGATAAGTTAACCCCCAATAGTTATGTAGTACTAGAGGTCAGTTCTTTCCAGTTAGAAAATATTAATGCCTTTAAGCCATACATTGCGGTAGTTTTGAATATTACACCTGACCATCTTGACCGTTACAGTTCTTTTGCAGAATATATTAAAGCTAAGGAAAAGATTTTTGTAAATCAGACCGCATCGGATTATTTAATTCTTAATTATGAAGACCCCATTACCAGAAATTTTGCTGATAAAACTAAGGCAAAGGTTTTATTTTTTAATGATGATGATAACCAGAGCCTTACGGATAATCAAAAAGCAATTCTTAAAATTTGTTCTGTTTTGGGTATCTCCAAAGAGTTGACCCTTTCTATATTTCGAGATTTTCAAGGGCTTCCTCATCGGTGCGAATTTGTTGCAGAATTTGGTGGTGTTAAATTCATAAATGATTCAAAAGCCACCAACATTCATTCAACCCGTTATAGTTTAAGTTCCTTTAGACAAAAAGTAATTCTAATTGCGGGAGGAAAAGATAAAGGACAAGATTTTACAATTATCTCCGATTGGCTTCAGGAAAAAGTCAAATATCTTATTCTTATTGGAGAAGGAGCGGAAAAGATAGAGAAGGCAGTGGCAGGGAGGATGCCAGTAGAAAAATTTAAGCGTTTAGAAGAAGCAGTTGACTACGCTTATTTGATTGCTAAAGAAAGCGATATAGTATTGCTTTCTCCGATGTGTGCAAGTTTTGATATGTTTGAAAATTATGAACACCGCGGAATAGTTTTTAAGAATATAGTTTTGAATTTGAAGAAGACATTATGCGCGAAATAAGGAGAAGGATATTTTTTGTTACAGTTATTTTACTTGCCATTGGTGTAGTGATGATTTATTCTGCTTCGGGGGTATTCGCCTACGAGCGTCTTCACGATAGTGCTTATTATCTAAAGAGGCATCTTTTTTATCTTTTTTTAGGTATGTTTGTTTTCTATTTTTTTCTCCAATGGGATTATTCTCTTTTAAGAAAATACAGCAGGCTTCTTATAATGATTTCTTTTTTGCTTCTGATAGCGGTGCTTATTCCAGGAATAGGGCAGTCTATTGGAGGAGCAAGAAGATGGTTTAAGTTTGGTATTTTCAGTTTTCAACCTTCCGAATTAGCAAAGTTTTCTCTATTGGTGTATACCGCTGATTTTTTTGTGCGCAAAAAAAATCTGATAAAGAGTAATTTTTATAACCTTATTCCTCTAATGTTGGTTACCTTTCTGATGGCGGGTATTATTTTGATTCAGCCCGATATGGGTACGGCTTTTCTGGTAGGAGTTATTCTTTTAATTTTTATGATTGTTTTTGGGGTGGGGTTGAGATGTATTTTCAATTTAATACTGATTTCTTTGCCTATTCTTTTTATAGCTATATTCTCTACCCCCTATCGAAGAAAGAGAATTCTTGCTTTTTTAGACCCTTGGGCTGATCCACGGGGTACAGGTTTTCAGATAGTTCAGTCATTAGTCGCTTTCGGTTCAGGAGGTATTTTAGGGAGAGGGCTTGGCCAGAGCAGGCAGAAACTTTTATATCTTCCCGCTGCTCATACTGATTTTATTTTTTCTATATTGGGGGAGGAATTAGGTCTTCTGGGAGCACTTTTGGTAATAATCCTCTTCGGGATTCTTTTTTGGGAAGCCTTCAAAATACCTTTTCGGATACAAGACGAGTTTGGTCAATTCCTTAGCCTTGGGATTATTTCTATTTTAGCTATACAGGTTTTGGTTAATATAGGAGTTACAGTAGGGGTATTACCTACGAAAGGCTTGCCCCTGCCTTTTATCAGTTATGGAGGTTCTGCTCTCATCTTTAACCTCGCCTATGTTGCTTTGCTTTTAAATATTGCCCGGGAGAAGAAAAGGATTAGATGGAAAGAATATTAGTAGTTGGAGGGGGAAGTGGAGGACATCTCTTTCCGGCTTTTGCCTTGGTTTACGAAATGCAAAAAAGAAAGAAATCTTTTGAGATTATGTTTGTTATTTCTGGGCGAGCTGAAGAAAAGAGGATAGCTAATTATATTAAAGAGAAAATTCCTAATATCAAGATATTAATCATTCCTATTTTTCCTTTTAAAAGGGGAGGATTTTGTGAATGGTTTAGGTTCATTTCTAATACTATACGAGGGGTTATCTATTCGTTCTTGTTGGTTTTACTTTCTCATCCTCGAGTAGTAGTGGGCTTTGGAGGAATTCTTTCTTTACCCTTGATTCTTTCTGCTTTCTTATTGCGCATACCCACATTAGTTCATGAACAGAATGTTTATCCGGGCAAAGCAAATCGTTTGCTTTCTTATTTTGCCAATGTAATAGCGGTTAGTTTTGAAGATACGAAACAATATCTTAGAAGAAGCCAGCTTATATTTACCGGTAATCCTCTTCGACCGGACTTATTAGTTATGGATAGGGAAAAAGCTTTATCCAGTCTTGGACTTGAAGCCTCTTTTTTTACTATTCTTATATTAGGAGGTAGTCAGGGGGCAAACGTTATCAATAATTATTTTCTTAATCTATGTGAGAAGATAATAAAAGAAAATATTAAAATACAGATTATTCATCTTACTGGTTTAAAGGATTTAGAATGGGTAGCGGAAAGGTATAAAAAATTAGGTATCCTTGCTAAAGTTTTTCCCTTCTATGAAGATATGGGAGCCCTCTATAGCTCAGCGGACTTAGTTATTGGAAGGGCAGGTGCTTCTACTTTGAATGAGTTATCTTTTTTTGCCAAACCCGCAGTTGTAATTCCCTATCCTTATGCCGAAAAGCACCAGTTTCTGAATGCGCTCTATTATAGCCAAAGAAACAGTCTTTTTTTTATAGACGAGAAAGATTTAAATCAAGAAAAGACTTATTATTTTATCTGTGATATAATAAAAAACAAGGAGAAGAGACATTCATTGAGCGAAGGTATTAAGAAACTAAACAATTCATTGGCGACTAAGTTATTAGCGGATACTGTGGAAGGATTGTTGAAGAGATAATAAAAATAGATCATATGTTAAATAGATTTAGAAGAATTCATTTTGTAGGCATAGGTGGAATAGGTATGAGTGGTTTGGCAAAAGTTCTATTTGAATTAGGTTATGAAGTTAGTGGTTCAGATAAAGTAGATAATTTTTACATTCATAAATTACGAGAAATAGGAATTAGGGTTTTTATTGGGCATAAAAAAACTAACATAGAAGACGATGTAAGATTAGTAATATATTCATCTTCTATATCTTTTGATAATCCGGAATTAACCAGTGCAAAAGAAAGAGGCATTCCTATTCTGCATCGTTCTGAGGTCCTGTCTTTTCTCTTTCAATCAAGGATAGGTATAGCAGTAGCAGGGGCACATGGTAAAACTACTGTGTCGGCTTTATTGACGCATCTTCTCTGTGAAGCAAATTTTTCACCTACTGCCATAGTGGGAGGATGGATTAATCAGTACGATACAAATGCATGGTTAGGTAGAGGTAATTTCCTTGTGGCAGAGTCTGATGAAAGTGATGGTTCATTCACAAGGCTTTCGCCTGTCTATTCAATAGTTAACAATGTTGATTTTGAACATCTTGATTATTATAAGAATGATATAAATAAAATAGTTAAAGCCTACGAGCTTTTTATAAGCAGAACACGTGATATGGGTTGTGTATTTTACTGTTATGACGATCCCTATCTTAGAAAGATTATGAATAGGGTTCCTTTACGTTCTATTAGTTATGGATTTAGTCGAGAATCAGATGTTTACCCTTCTAATATAGTTCTTAACGCTAATCAGGTAGAATTTGAATGTATTTATTTGGGTAATAATGTAGGAAGTTTCAATCTGCAGGTTCCTGGTAGACACAATGTTTTAAATGCTCAAGTAGCAATTGCTTTTGGAAGAGAGTTAAATATAAGTTGGGATAAAATAAAACATGCTTTGTCTTCTTATGAAGGAACAAGACGCAGATTTCAGATAAGAAAATACGAACCCGTAATGGTTGTTGATGATTATGCCCATCACCCCAACGAGATAAAGGCCACTTTAGAAGCAGCTTGTACTTTTAAGAAAAATCGAATAATTACTGTATTTCAGCCTCATCGCTATACTCGCATTTTCTATCTTAGAGACAAATTTGCTGATGCTTTTACTCTGGCAGATAAACTGTTAGTGACCGATATTTACTCAGCAGACGAGAAGCCTATAAAAGGAGTTAATGGTTGCATGCTTTATGAGGAGATAGTGAAGAAGGTGGGTAATGCAAAAGATATTTTGTTCCTGAAAAGAGAAAAAATAATACCCTACCTGTTAAATACAGTAAAAAAAGATGATTTGGTTCTTATTTTAGGTGCTGGAGATATTACCAAAGTGACTGATGAATTGTTAAGGAGACTTGATATTAGATGTTGATTAAGACCGATTTGAATTTAAGCCAAGCGATAAAAAATCTGGGTATCAAAGGAAGGGTAATTAACGGTGAAGAGCTAAGAAGTCATACTACTATAAAAATAGGGGGCAGGGCAGAAGTTTTTGTTGACCCGTCTTCTATATTAGATATAGAAAAGATTATTGTCTTTGCTAACAGTAACCAAATTCCCTGTTTTATCTTAGGAGGAGGAAGCAAGGTGTTATTTCCTGATGAGACATTGAAAGGTATAGTGTTAAATTTTAAAAATCATTTTTTAAAAAATATAGAATTTTGTGAAGAATTTATAAAAGTAGGAAGTGGAGTCAGTACAAAAGAGCTTCTAAGATGGATGATAGAGAATTCTTGGGGAGGATGGGAGTTCCTGGCAGGAATTCCCTGTTCTTTGGGAGGTGCGGTATGTTTAAATGCGGGGGTAAGAGAAATTCCTGATGGAGAGAAACATATTCAGATAGGTGATTTTGTAAAGATGGTCAAAGTAATGGATAGATTTGGGAAGGTGATGATTTTAGATAAAGAAGATTTAAAGTTTGATTATCGCACAAGTAATCTTCGAGGATTTATTATCTTAGAGATTGGTTTGGTAAAAGGAGAAAAGAAAGATGCCTCTTTAATAAAAAAGAGGATAATCGCGTTTTTAAATTATCGAAAGAAAACACAGGAACTGGGATTGCCTAGCGCGGGTTGTGTTTTTAAGAATCCTTTGGATGTAAAGAGGAGTAGTGGGGAGTTAATTGAACTATCGGGCATGAAAGGAAAACGAATGGGAGATGTAGTAGTTTCTAAAAAACATGCCAATTTCTTTATAAATTTAGGCAGAGCCACCGCAAAAGACTTTCTTCTCCTCATGGAGTTGATACAGAATAGGGTGAAATCCGACCATGGTGTGTGGCTTGAACCAGAGATTAATGTAGTAAGAAATTTATAGATTTTGCGATGGAAGTGCGATCTTGGAAGAGCTTTAAGATAGGAGTTTTTATGGGAGGACCTTCTCCGGAACACGAAATTTCCTTAAAATCGGGAACAGCTGTATTTAATGCTTTGAAAGAACTAGGTTTAGAAGCGGTTTCCGTCGTTCTTCCTCGGGATTTAGAAGAAAGGGTTAGTAATCTAGAAGGTTTATTCAAAGAACTCTTAGACGACTCAAGGATTGATGTCGTTTTTAATACTCTGCATGGTAATTTTGGCGAAGATGGAACCTTCCAGAAGATTCTTGAAAATCTAAAGGTTCCTTATACAGGTTCTAACAGCAAAGCGAGTTACTTAGGAATGGATAAGATTGCTTCTCGAAGAATTTTTGAAGATGCCGATATTCCTGTGCCAAGTTACAGGATATTGGATAAACGCAAATCTGTTCGAATTGATTTTTCTTTACCTTTGGTAGTAAAACCGGCAAGAGGGGGATCAAGTATAGGAGTGTCTATAGTGGAGGAAAAAGAACATTTGCAGAAAGCAATAGATTTAGCTTTTAACTATGATGAGAGGATAATAATTGAAGAATATATTCAGGGTAAAGAGATTACGGTAGCGATTTTAGAAGATAGAGCTTTGCCTGTTATTCAAATTGTTCCCCAAAGAAAGTTTTATAGTTACGAAGCTAAATATAAGGATCGAGAAACAGGGTATCTCTTGCCCGCCCCGATAGGAAAAGATTTACAGGAGAAGGCAAAAATTAATGCCGTTAAGGCACACCGAGCTTTGGGGTGCAGTGGTTTTTCTCGGGTGGATATGATTTTGAGTAAAGAAGGAATTCCTGTGGTACTGGAAGTAAATACAATACCGGGATTGACTTCGCGAAGTCTCTTGCCTAAAGCTGCGCAGGCAGAGGATATTTCTTTTCCGTATCTTTGCCTTAAAATTCTTGAATCAGCATGGGTGAAGTGAGTATTTATGTTAAGAAAGAAGAATCGAAAGACAAAACTTAAGAAGAAAAATCCTGTTTGGGAGTCGGTGAGAAAAACTGTCTTTAAAATGCTCATCTTAGTTTTTACAGTTTATTTTGTTGGTTTTTGGGGGAGGAAAGCGGTTTATTTACTACTATCGAATCTATCCTGCTTTAAACTTACAGAAGTTTGTGTAAAGGATCATTTTATGCTTGAGGGTAAAGAAGCATTTGAATTTAGCAGATTGAAACCAGGTATAAACATTTTTTCTTTAGAAATCTCTCCTTTGGCAAAAGAAATTAAAGAAAAACATCCTGAATACGAAGATGTAGTAGTAAAAAGGGTTCTTCCCGATAGTATATTTATATTACTTAAGGAACGCCTTCCCGTAGTACAGATAAAAATGGTTAAATTTTATCCTGTAGATAAGAATAGTTTTGTTATCCCATATCCCAAAGATATTCCTTATTCAGATTTACCTATTGTGATAGGGGTAGAACCCACGGAAGTTACTCTAAATAATTTTTCTAATTCCTTAAGAATTAGGAAGGCGATTGAAATAGTAAATTTATTAAAAAGAATGAGTTTCCCTTGGCGAAAGAATGTAGCCAAGATTAATTTAACCAGTCTGAACGATGTATCTATGCTCCTAGATAATGGAATAGAAATAAAATTAGGTTCCAATTTACAAGAAGAAAAATTTGAACGTCTTGCGCAGGTTTTAGAAGAAATTAAGGTTAAATCAATTTCCCCAGCTTTTATTGACTTGAGATTCAAAGATGTAATTATTGGACCAAAATGAGAAAAGAAATAGTTTGTGGATTAGATATTGGAACAAGTAAAATTTCTGCAGTTTTAGGAGAATTTAGGGATGATAACTTGGTAATTCTTGCTAAAGATAGAATGGCTTCAGAAGGGATGGAGAGGGGTAAAGTTTTAAACATGGAAAAATTCACGGCTGTAATAGAAAGTATTATGCATAAGGTAAATAAGGATTTTTTACCTAATCGCATTATACTCGGTATTAGCAACGATTGTTTAAGAGTTATGAATTACCGTCGCTCGATTATGCTTTCCGAAAAGACACAGGAAATAAAAAATCATCACATAGAGCGTCTAATTAATGAAACAGTTGATAACTCTGTTCCTTTTGACCATGAGGTTTTGCATATTTTTACAAGGGAGTTTATGGTAGATGGTCAGAGTAAGATTAGAGATCCTCGAGGGATGTTTGGTAGTAAGTTATCAGCGGACTTTTTATTTATTACTTTACCTACTTCTGTTTTACAAAATATTAAGAAAGGTATTTATAATGCAGGATATGATGTAGATATAACAATATACTCTGGTTTAGCTTCTGCTTTTGCTTTTTTGGAGGAAGAAGAACGCAATTCTGGAGTGCTCTACTTAGAAATAGGTGGGGGGATAACCACGGTGGTTAAATTTATGGGAGGTGTTCCTATAAATTTAGAGATTTTTCCATTTGGAGGGATAGATATTGATAAAGCGATTGCGAAAGCTTTGAACATTTCTTTAGATGAGGCAGAGGAATTAAAGAAAAATTACGGTAGTTTATATCCTGCAATTAAGCAAGAAAAAATAATCAGGAAGAATGGCGAAAAGGAATTAAGTATTGAGAAATTGATAAAAATCATAGAGAATGTTTCAGAAGGTTTTTTATTTCAGATTAAAAGAAAGATTGAAAAATCCAGTGTTTTTGACTACCTCCCTGCAGGTATTGTTCTAGGGGGGTGTACTTTTCTCCTTGAAGGATTAGTAGAGAAGGTTGGAGAAATTTTTCGTTTTCCTATCCGGTTAGGGACGGTGAGAGTAAGTGAAGATTTATCAGGTAAAGAAGATAGTCTCTATTCTTGGGCAGATACGATTGGGTTACTATATTTTGACCATTTTAATCGAGCTTCTAAAAAAGATTCTAAAAAAACACTTAATCCCATCAAAAAATTTATTTTACATGCAAAGAAAATATTTGAAGAATATTTTTGACGAAAATACCACATGATATTAAATATCCTTCGCACTCCTAGATTATTATCCGATAGACAAGAACCACGCATCTTTAAAGATTGACAATCATTCCCTCCTTCGATTATAATTTTATTTAGAGCATTAATTATTATGTCTATTCGAAAAATTAAGCTTTTACATATAATTACACATCTAGAATTAGGAGGGGCACAAAAGACAACGCTCGCACTTATTCAAAGACTGAATCATGAGAATTTTGAAGTACATTTTATAACCTCTCCTTACGGTTATTTAATCAGAAAATTAGAGGAAATTAAGGGTATTAAGTTTAATTTGTTTCCTTGTTTAAGAAGAGAAATAAATTTATTGAATGATTTTATTGCTTTTCTAAGGTTGTTAAAATATATAAAGCATAACCGTTTTGATATTGTTCATACCCATTCTCCTAAAGCAGGGTTTCTGGGTCGCTGGGCTGCAAAAATAGCTAAAGTTCCTATTATTATTCATACTGTTCATGGTTTTCCTTTTTACGAAAATCAAAAATTTATTCTTAAAAAAATTTATATCCTTATGGAGAGAATTACCGCTAAAATAACCGATAAACTTGTTGTAGTTTGTGAAAGTGATTTTAAAAAAGGGATTTCTGCTAAGATAGGTTCCGAAGATAGATATATTTTGATTAGGGAAGGGATAGAGATTGTAAAACAAAAACAAAAAAAATCTTTGTATAACAGATTAAACATTTCTTACTCTTTTCCCTTGATAGGGATGGTTGCCTGTTTAAAACCCCAGAAAGCTCCTTTGGATTTTGTAAAAGGGGCATTTTTAGTAAAGAAAAGATTTCCAAAGGCAAAATTTATATTAGTAGGGGGAGGGCCTTTATATAAAGAAGTTAAAAGATTGATAAGAAGATTAAACTTGGAAAACAATTTCTCCCTTCTGGGATGGCGTGAAGATGCGATAGAGATAATTTCCCTATTTGATATTTTTGTACTTACAAGTATTTGGGAAGGTCTTCCTCTGGTTATACTTGAGGCGATGAGTTTAGGCAAGCCGATTGTCGCTACTGATGTGGATGGGATAAGAGAGTTAATTGAGGATGGAGAAAACGGTTTTTTGGTTGAACCCGGTGATTACTATAATTTAGCACAGAAGATAATGTTTATTCTCGAAGAAGAAAATTTGAGAAAAAAGTTTACTGATAGAAATATATATACAGAAACTTTGTCTAAATTTAATCTCGATTTAATGACACGGGAGACAGAGAATCTTTATTCAAAAATGTTAGAGGTGTATTATGCTCATTAATATTTTTCTCGCGAATTTTTTATTCAGTATTATTTCTGTTTTAATTTTAAGAAAGTTGTTATTAAGATTTAGGTTAAAAGGTGTTTATATCGAGAAAGTAGACCGTAAAATCACAAAGATAGGTGGTATGGTTATACTTTTATCGCTATTAGTTTCAAGTTTAATTCTTGGCAAAAGGTTTTTTTTATTTAAATCTCTTTACTTTACGCTTTTTATTACCGCATTTTTAGTTTTTCTACTCGGTATGATTGACGACTTAAAAGAACTAAAAGCATGGCAGAAATTCTTGGGAGAGATGGTTATTGTTTTATTTTTCTTGTTTATTTCCAATTTGACCACCGAAGTTATTTACCTCCCGAGATTTGTAAATTTTTTCATCACTTTATTCTGGATTTTGGGAATTACCAATGCTTTCAATCTTCTAGATATTCAAGATGGATTATCGACGGGGGTAAGTTTTTTAATAAGTTTGGCTTTTTTGTATTTAGCTTATCCTACAGGAAATAAGATTGTAGTAGAGATTTCTCTTTTACTCTCCAGTTCCTTATTAGCAATTTTGATTTTCAACTTTCCTCCGGCAAAGATATATCTTGGAGATTCCGGAAGTCTCTCTCTGGGTTATATTTTTAGTATCTTAGCTATTTTAATAAGCTATGCCAAAGCCTCTCACGAAATAGCATTACTTTCTCCAATTTTTATTTTAGGTTTTCCTATATTTGATACGGTTTTTGTTAGTTTAAGAAGATTATCTAAAGGAAAATCAATTTTCAAAAGGTCAGATGACCATTTTATTATTTGTTTACTTAAAAAAAGAAATCAGTTGAGATGTCTTCTTATTTGTTATTTCTTAACTTTAGCATTTATAATTCTAGGAATTCTTTTTACGAAATTGACAAATTTCGCCAGTTTTATTTTAATTCTATTGTTCCTGACTTTCCTTATACCCTATTCCCTCAAATTGAGTAGGAATTAATGAGAAAAGTCATTGTAGTTGGTACAGGGCTTGCAGGTTTGAGTTTAGCTTATCATCTAAAAAAAAGAGGAATAAGGTTCTTAGTTTTTGAAAAAAGTAAACAAATTGGTGGATTAGCCAGCTCTAAAAAATTATCAAATTTTATTTTTGATTACTCAGGCCATCTCTTGCATTTCAAAAATAAAAAACTGTTTAATTTTGTGAGGGGATTTTTAGGGAGGGATTTAATTAGGCATAAAAGAAACTCAACTATCTATTTTTTTCAAAGTTTTATTCCCTATCCCTTTCAGGTAAATCTATTTGCTCTTCCCGAAAAGATTAAAGAAAAATGTCTTAAAGATTTTATAGAAGCTCATAATAAAAGAATAGAAATAAATAATTTTTATGACTGGATAATGAAAAATTTCGGTAAAGGAATCGGAAATTATTTTATGTTTCCTTATAATAATAAATTCTGGACTGTACCTTTAGAAAATTTAACTTATTTTTGGACAAACGGATTAATTCCTGTTCCCACTGTAAAAGAGATAATTAGAAGAGCAGAAAGAAAAATTAATAAGGATTTTGGCTACAACGCGTTTTTCTGGTATCCTAAGAGAGGGATAAGCGATATTTCTTTGGCTTTAGCTAAAGAGGTTAAAAATATCTTTACTCAATGCGAGATTAAAAAAATAGATTTAAAAAACAAAAAAGTTAGATTAGCTAATAATTCATGGGAAAAATATGACTATTTGTTCTCAAGTATTCCTTTACCAGAGTTACCAAAACTTATAAAAGATATGCCTCAGGAAATATTATCTTTGTGTAAAAAATTACGTTGGAATTCTATTTTTAATATAAATCTAGGAATAGATGGGGAAGTTAAACTTCCTTACCACTGGATATACTTTCCTGAAAAAAGATTCTCTTTTTATCGGGTAGGATTTTATCATAATTTTTCTTCTAAGATAGTTCCTAAAGGGAAAAGCTCCATTTATATAGAAATCTCTTATTCAAAATTTAAACCTATCAATAAAAAAGAAATTATCTCTGTAGCCATAAAAGATTTAATCAAAGTGGGTATTCTTAAAGGAGAGGAAAATATTTTAGTTAAAGATATTAACGATATAAAGTATGGCTATCCAATTTATGACTTCAATTACGAGATGGCAAGGGGAAAAATCTTAGATTATTTAAAAGAAAAAAATATCATCTCCTTTGGTCGTTACGGTTCGTGGCGCTATATGTCCATGGAGGATGTTCTTGGGGAGGGAGAAGATATAGCTATGAATTTGTGATGGTAGTAGAAAGACATATAAGAAAAAGGGTGCATTTCAAAAGAGCGATAGATTTTTATAAATATAAAATTGAGGATTTTTTTTACGGTTTGCACTACTACTGGCATGCATATTTAGTTACTGCAGGGATATTAAAAAATTCTCTTTTTACAGGACCAACTTTAGTCCAAATAGACCTTACCAATAGATGCAATAGTAACTGTCTTGTCTGCTGGATGCGTTCTCCCTATTTAGGAAAATTAAGAGTAACTCCAGAATTTGAGAATCAGGAATTATTGTTTTCTCGGCTCATAAAGTTATTAAAGGAATTAAAGAAAATAGGAACAAAAAAATTATTTTTTTCTGGAGGTGGAGAACCCCTTATGTATCCAAAATTCTGGGAGGTAATTGAATATGCTAAAAAAAATGGTTTTATTTGTATACTCAGTTCAAATTTCACCCTTATAAACAAAGAGGAAGCTAAAAGATTCATTGACTTAAATTTTGACCATATAAATGTAAGTTTATGGGCAGGGACTCCTGAAATTTGCATGAAAGTACATCCGGGGAGGGAGAAGGAGAGTTTTTTTAGGATTAAAGAGGTTTTATGTTTTATCTATGAGCATAAAAGGATTAAACACCTCCCTCATATAAATATCTATAATGTAATTTTTAAAGAAAATTTCCAAGAGGTGGATAGGATGGTAGAGTTTGCTTTTGAGGTGGGAGCAGATTCTATTCAGTTTGTTCCTACGGACCCAGTTAAGGGTAAAACCGACTTTTTATTATTGAATTATGAGGAGAGGCAAATAGTGAAGGAGAAATTGAAAAGAATTAAGGAAAAATTGCTTGATGACAATCCTGAAAATAAGGCAGGTCCAAATTTATTTATCTGTGATTATGAAGATTTTTTGCGCAGACTTTCTAATGAAGAAGCGGATAAGGGAGAATACGATTCTTTAGTTAAAGATATTCCTTGTTATATTGGCTGGGATTTTATGCGTATAACTGCTAATGGAGATGTCTATCCATGTTTAAAAGCAAATGTTCCTGTAGGAAATATTTATGAGGAAGATTTGCTTAAAATTTGGTATGGTGAGAAACAGAGGATATTTAGAAAACTTGCGAAAGAGAAAAAAGAGAATATATATTTTTCTCCCCAGAGGTGCTCTTTAAGCTGTGATAATCTCGCTCAAAATATGATTTTACAGAAACAAATTGCTTCTCTTTCCAAGTTAGATAAAATACTTATATCTTTTTTTAATCAACATGTTTTTCCTTAAAAGATTTATTAAATCATCAGATATTATCTTAATTATGTGTCCTCCCTGGGACACAATGATGCCTCCCTTAGGAATTGCCTATTTAGAAAGGCATCTTAAAGAGAAAGGGTTTTATCCTATAATTTTGGATATAAATATTGACCTTTATAATAGAGTTTCAAAGGAAGAGAGGATACTCTGGCGGCCGGAGAGTTATCCTTATTGGTTTGAGGAAGAGAGGTTTTTAAGATTGAAGAATTCTTGGGAGACCTATTTTGAAAAATATACTAAAAAAATACTTTCCTTTAAAACCCCTTTCATTGGTTTTTCGGTTAATACCAGCAATCGTCTTTTTTCTTTAGAATTGGCTAAGAGGATAAAATTAGAAGACAAAAGAAAAACAATAATTTTTGGTGGGCCGGCTACATTCGGATTACATTTAGATACTTTCTTTTTGCGAAAAAAAGAGAATCTTCCTGTAGATATTTTTGTAGTTGGTGAAGGGGAGGAGACATTATACGAAATCTTGCTAACCCATGGTAAAAATAAAACAAAGGGAGCAATTTTCAAAGAAGATGGAGGATATACTTCGCTTATTCTCCGTCATCCGATTATGGATATTAATACCATTCCTTTTCCTACTTTTAAAAGTTTTCCTTTAGATAAATATCTTATTCCCGCTTTGCCTTTACTTCTCAGCCGAGGATGCGTTTCAAAATGTTCCTTCTGTAATGACCACCGTTTAAGTTTTCCCTATCGCTGGAAAAATCCCTCCTATATGAGTGAGGAGATAGAATATCATATAAGGTATAATAAAATTAATTCTTTCTCTTTCAAGGACCTCTTATGTAATGGAAATATTTCTATATTAGAGAATCTTTGCGACTTAATAATAGAAAGAAGACTGAATATAAACTGGGATTCTCAGGCGGTACCCAGGAAAGAGATGGATTTGTCTATCTTAGAAAAGATGAAGCAAGCAGGCTGTCACACCTTAATTTATGGATTAGAAAGTGCCTCCAATAGAGTTTTAAACAGGATGAAGAAGATGTTCACTAAAGAAATTGCAGAAAAGGTAATTCAGGATACCTGGAGAGCAGGTATAAGGGTTTATATAAATATTATTGTTGGTTTTCCCGGAGAAACTGAAGAGGATTTTATGGAGACTTATAATTTTATAAAAGAAAATAGAAAATATATAGATTCTTTAGCCGCTTTAAGTGTCTGTTTAGTTAATGGGGAGACAGATTTAGAATTTAATCCTTCAAAATACGGTCTGCTTCTTCCTGAAGAACCAGAAAGGAGAGCGCCTTTCTGGAAAGATATTTACGGTAACGATTATTCTTTAAGAAGGGAAAGAGCCGAAAGGATAATTTCTCTTTTAAAAGAATTAAATCTTTCCTATGATTCCCTCAATATCTAAAAAAGAAACCCTAAAATTATTAGCAGGAATTTTTCAGGGAAGACAGGCTTTTCTTGGCCCACAGGTAATACATTTAGATCTAACCAATTTCTGTAATAATAACTGCATTGGCTGTTGGTGTCGTTCGCCGTTGTTGAAAGATAAAGAGATGCCCGATTGGGAAAAGAAACTTTCTCTTCCTTTCGAAGTTATTAAAGGAGTAATTGATGACTGTTTAAAAATGGGAGGGCTGAAACAGATAAAACTGGTAGGAGGAGGAGAACCCTTTATGCATCCAGATATTTTAAAAATTATAAGATATATTAAAGAAAAGAAAAAAGAAATTGAGATTGATATAAATACTAATTTTACTCTTGTAGATAAAAGGATTGCTCAAGAGTTAATGGATTTAGAAGTAGATTCTTTGACTGTAAGTCTTTGGGCAGGAGATGCAATAACTTATACAAAAACCCATCCTAATAAAAATAAAGAGACATTTTATCAAATTAAAGGAGTCCTTAATTATTTAGGAGAAAAAAAGAAAAATAAACCTTATATAAAAATATATAATGTAATATTCAATCATAATTTTCAAGAAATAGAGAGAATGATAGATTTTGCGATAGAAGTAAAAGCGGAAGATATACAGTTTGTTCCCTTAGACCCAATACCAGAAAGAACGGATTGTCTCCTCCTTAATCAAGAGGAAAGAAAAGAGTTGTTGAAAAGGTTATCTTTAATTAAACAGTATTATGATCCCATAACCCATAGATATAATTACAATGGTAAAAGTATTGTTATTACCGCTTTCCCTGAGTTTTTAAGAAGGATAGAAGACATTGATTTAGAAACCGGAACCCACGATATTAATAAAATAGAAACAATCCCTTGTTATGTGGGATGGCTATTTGCGCGGATAATGGCCACAGGGAATGTGGTTCCCTGTTGTAAAGGACATCGTTTAGTTTTAGGAAACGTTTATGAAAAAAACTTCTACAAAATCTGGAATTCAGAGATATATAATCAGTTTAGATACAAGGCTAAAAATTTATCAAAGAAAGATGTCTATTTTTCCCAAATAGGAAACCAGGCTAATCTGGAAACCGGTTGTTACAATTGCGATAATCTCTGGCAAAACGAGCCAATACACAGACAGATTGAATCTTTAAATAGAAGAAAGAGAATATTAATTAAAGCCCTTTCATGGTTTTATTAAAGAGAATTAAGATTGTTTTTTTAAATCGGGAAATGCTTAAAAATTTAATCAAAAAAAATTTAAAAACCTATTATGTAAATTCTTTCTTAGGGATAAGCTGGGCAATTTTCATTCCTCTAATTTTGATGTTTGTCTTAAGTTTTGTTTTTGAGAATGTATTAAAAATTGAAATAGAAAATTTCTCCCTCTTTGTTCTTTCGGGGCTTATTCCTTTTATGTTCTTTAGTGCAACTTTAACCCAAACAACCAACTCCATTGTAGAAAATGCTTATCTTTTAAGACAGTTTAATCTACCTAAAGAAATCATCCCTCTTTCTCTAATTCTGACCAATTTCTTAAATTTTCTCTTGGGGCTCTTGGTACTTATCCCTATTTTTATCTTTTCTAAACTTTCTGTTTTTTATCCTTTATTTTTTCTCTTATTTGTTATTCCTATTTTTTTAATTTTTGTAATTGGAATAGGCTTATTTTTCTCTTCCCTCAATGTTTTTTTTCGAGACATTTCTCACCTCTTGGGTATTTTGATAATGTTTCTTTTTTGGATTACCCCTATTTTTTATAAGACAGAAATGGTTCCTATTCATTATCGCTGGATAGTCAATTTTAACCCCTTGAATTTATATATAAATTTATTTAGAGATATTTTATTAGATGGGAAGATTCCTAAGGTTAAATTTATTTCTCTTAGTTTAGCTTGGGCAGTTTTGTCTTTTTTTATAGGTTATTCTTTTTTTCTAAAAACTGAATCTAAATTTCTCAAAAGGATTTAGATGAAAGTAATCGAGTTAAAAGATGTCTGGGAAAAATATAGAATAAAGTATATAGAAGAGGGTAAAGTTTTCTGGGAGGATTTCTGGACATTAAAGGGAATTAACTTGGGGATAGAAAAGGGAGAAACTTTAGCCATAATTGGAGAAAATGGGGTAGGAAAAACCACTCTTCTAAAGTTAATCGCGGGATTAATTACTCCTGATAGAGGAGAGATCAAAGTAGAAGGAAAAGTTTCTGCATTGCTTGAACCGGGGTTAGGTTTTCATCCTGAACTTACGGGAAGGGAAAATATCTATTTAAGTGCAAGTTTGTTTGGATTAAAAAAAGAAAATATAGATTCTCTGTTTGAAGAGATTTGTGATTTTGCAAGTCTTGGTAAATTTATTTATTCCCCTTTAAAATACTATTCCCAGGGAATGTTTGTGAGACTCTCCTTTTCTATAGCCGTGCATCTTTTCCCAGATATTTTGTTAATTGATGAGATTCTTACTGTAGGGGACATTGGATTTCAAAAAAAATGCATTAGTAAGTTATTTGAATTAAAAAATAAAGGCCTAACTTTGATCTTAGTAACTCAGGATTTGGCTTTGGCTAAAATGTTGGCGAAAAGAGGAGTTTTTTTAAGAAAAGGAGAAATTGTTGAAGATGGCTCTATAGAAAAAGTAATATCCTCTTATATAGAAAGTATAAAAAGGGAAGAAATTGTTGAAAAAAAAGAGGAAAAGAAAGAAGTTATAAGTTATAACAGGTTAAAGTTAATATCCGAGGAAGGTAGGATAAAGATATTTTGGGAAGGTAGGGAATTGACCTGTGATAACGGACTTTATACAGCAATTTATATAGAAGACAAGTGGTATCACTCTTTTGATTTTCCCATAAAAGTAAAAAAAATAAATGAAAAAACTCTCCAGATAATAACCGATTACCCTCCCTTATCCTTAAAGGAATATATTAAAATCAATATCCTGACCGAGAAGGAGATATTTTTGGAGATAGAGATGGAATTGGAGGAAGAAACTCTTCTTTCAAATTTTGACATTCGTTTAGAGGTAGCCTCTTTTTATCAATTCTGGATGACCAATGAAGAGGAAGGCTGTTTTTCAGGAAAATTTGTTAATGAAATTATTCCGGTGAGATTGAGAAATCACCGCGCAAAAGAATTGGGATTAAAAGGAAAAGAAGGATTTCCCAATTTTATTTTTTCCATCAATAATATTGATAATTGGCTTTCTTCTATTTATAAGAGAAAAGAAAATAGTGAAAAAATAGTTCTTCAATTTTCCAAGATAATTCCTAGGAGAAATCAAAAGTCCCTTCCAGGAAGGTATAACTTTTTTAGCGGGAGGATAATTCTTGATAAGGATTTGGTAAAAGAACAAACAGTTTCTTTGTTTTATCCTCTGCTTAAGAAGGAAGATTTGGAATTTATTTTTGCTGAAGGGAGAGGAAAGATATTTGGGGAAAATAAGGAAATTACAACTGGTTTAGGGATGTATACATCTTTCCGGGTTAAAGGGATTTGGTATGATTCAAGTTTAGCCTTATGGGAGATTAGGAGAAAAAACTCTAAAGAGATTGAGGTTTTAGGGAACTGGTTTTATATCCCTGTTTCTCAATTCTGGAAAATTTCTCTCTTAGATAATCAGAAGATTCTCTGGAGAGTAGAAACAGAGATATCTGAGAAGGCAGACTTAGAATTGGAGCAAATAAGTCTGATGTTTATTTCGGAATATAAAAATTGGATAGCCCAAGATGTCTATAGAGGTAATTTTTTAGAAGAATTTTCTGAAGATTACGATATCTTGCCTTTCCGTTTTTTCTATGGTCGGGCAAATGAATTAAAATCTTCTGGGCAAAATCTCCCTTTGCTAATATTCAGGGATTTAAATAAAGATAACTCCTTTCGGGCAGTGGTTGGAAACAGTGATAATTTATATAAAGCGAGGTTATTTCAATTTCAGAAAAATTTATCAGGAGAAAAATTGAAAGGGTATTTCTTGGGGGAGGTGGAGTTAACAAAATGATATGGATAAGAACAAACTACCAAAAATTTAGAAAACATTTCAAAGATAGGGGATTTTTCTGTGCTGTATGGAGGGGGATAAAATATTTTATTTATCTTATAAGAAAATATAGGCTTGAAAGAAATTTGAGAATAGGAAAGAAAGTAATTAAAAACAAAAATACTGAGGTTATCTGTTTTAACAAAAATATAAAGATTTATTATCAAGGAAAAGAGATTACTAAAGATGTGGGTCTAAATACATCTCTGCTTATAAAAGATAAATGTTTTGCGTTACCACAGGCTAAATGGAAAGTTAAGTTTAAAGAACCGCACAGGCTTTCCCTTCAAGTTAAATGGAAAAAAATTGGGATTTTACAGAAGTGGGAGATAAATCTGGTCTCTCCAGAAAAAATTATTTGGGATATAAATATGGAGGTAAAAAGGGATATAAAAGTAGATGAAAGAAAGGCAAGCATTATGGTTTCTTCTTTATATAAGCGCTGGATTAATTCCTATGAAGAAGGTTTTTTCCCAGTCATTAGAAACTGGGAAGAAATTCCCCTGCAGTTAAAAGAAAGTAAATTTATTGGAGTTAGGAATTTTGAAAACGACTTACCCAATATTATCTTTGATTATGCAAAAAATTATTTTAAAACTTCTCCTTCTATACAGAATACAGGGAAAGAGAACAATGCGCGGGTTTTAAATGCCTGTATGGGTAAAGAGGAATATAAAGAAGGAAAATACCCTTATTTTAAAGGAGAAATTTTGTTAATTGATGATGAGCAGATTTTAGAAGATTATATAGAAAAGGCAAGAGAAGAGCTTACCAAAAAAATATTTATAAAGGGGAAAGAGAACTTTAAAGTTGTTTTAGTCAATCTTCCCTGGGAGAAAGATGGGAAATGGGGGGTAAGGGCAGGTTCGCGCTGGCCACATATAAAAACTGAAGAAGAGAATAACTATCAACCTTTTCCTTTCTTTTTGGCTTACTCTGCCAGTCTTTTAAAAAATAATGGTTTTGAAGTTTACCTTATTGACTGCCTTGCCGAAAAGATGGATTTCATAAAACTTAAGCAGAAAATTAAAGAGATAAAACCTCATCTTCTATTAGCGGAAACTTCTACACCATCTCTGTATAACGATTTAGAGATTTTAAAACAGCTATCCGGAGATTTTCTTATTGCTCTCTCTGGACCGGAGGCAAATATAAGAAAAAAAGAATTTCTGGAGAGGAATCCTTTTATTGATTTTGTTTTGGTAGGTGAATATGAAGTAACCCTTTTAGAGTTAGTAAAGA